>NZ_JBEZEV010000132.1:0-12668 GCF_040649055.1 Micromonospora sp. NPDC049060 | reverse complement strand
GGGGAGCCCGTCCGCGGAGGGATCAAGCCTGACCGCCCGGAGCGGGCGGGCTCCCCGGCAACCCCCAGCGCGGCGGAGAGCGCGCGCAGCAGTTCGCCCCGGCCCGCGCCCACGTCGACCACGCGGAGGTCGGCGGGGTGGCCGAGGGCGGCGTCGACCTGCTCGACGAGTCGCAGCAGCGCGTCGGCGAAGGCAGGGGAGGCGTGCACGCTGGTGCGGAAGTGGCAGGCGGGGCCCGACCCGGAGACGAAGAAGCCGCCCGGCCCGTAGAGGGACCGTTCCATCGCGTCCCGCCAGCGCTCCGGCATCAGTTCGTTCCTCCCGAGCTGCCTGTCCTGCCCGCCACCGGCCGGCCGTACGGCGTGCGTCACCGGCCCGACCCTACGGTCAGCCGGCCGGAGCGGACGTGCCATCCCCGGGCGTGCCGCCGGTACCGCCGGTGAACGTTTTCACACATCCTTGTCCCGGTTCCGTGACCCCGGCGCATACTTGCCATCGACCGGTACCCCTTCTCGAGGACTGGATCGTCGCCCATGAGCGCACCCCCGCGCCCGCGCCCGGCCGCCCCCCACGGGGCCGCCGTACCGCCGGCCGCAACCCCCCGTCTCCTCACCGTCGGCGTCGTCGGCTCCGGCCGGGTCGGCACCGTGCTGGGCGCCGCACTCGCCGCCGCCGGCCACCGGGTCGTCGCCGTCACGGCCGGGTCCGGCGCCTCCCGGGCCCGGGCCGCGCTGCTGCTTCCCGACGCGCCCCGCCGCTCCGCCGCCGCCGTGGCGCGGGCGGCCACCGACCTGCTGCTGCTCGCCGTGCCCGACGACGCGCTCGCCGGGGTGGTCGCCGCCCTGGCCGACGGCGGCGCGCTGCGCCCCGGCCAGGTGGTCGCGCACACCTCCGGCGCGCACGGGCTGGCCGTGCTCGCCCCCGCCGCCGCGGCGGGCGCCCGACCGCTCGCCCTGCACCCCGCGATGACCTTCACCGGTACGCCGGACGACCTGGCCCGGCTGGCCGGCATCTCGTACGGGGTGACCGCCCCGGCGGAGCTGCGCCCCCTGGCCGCCCGGCTGGTCGCCGACCTCGGCGGGGTGCCGGAGTGGGTCGGCGAGGCGGACCGGCCGCTCTACCACGCGGCGCTGGCGCACGGCGCCAACCACCTGGTGACCCTGGTCAACGAGGCGGCCGACCGGCTGCGCGACGCCGGGGTGGCCCAGCCGGAGAAGGTGCTCGCCCCGCTGCTGCGGGCCGCCCTGGAGAACGCGCTGCGCCTCGGCGACGACGCGCTGACCGGGCCGGTGTCCCGGGGCGACGCCGGCACGGTCGAGCGGCACCTGGCCCGGCTCGCCGCGACCGCCCCCGAGTCGATGGCGCCCTACCTGGCCCTGGCCCGGCGTACGGCCGACCGGGCGATCGCCGCGGGCCGGTTGCGGCCGGTCGACGCGGAGTCGCTGCTCGGCGTGCTCGCCGGCGACCGGCGCGAGGTGGCGGCATGACCGGGCCGACGGTGGACGGAGGGGGACAGGTGACGGAACTGGTGCACACCCGCGCCGAGCTGGCGGCGGCGCGCGACGGGCTCAAGGGCACCGTCGGCGTCGTGATGACCATGGGCGCGCTGCACTCCGGGCACGAGACGCTGCTGCGGGCGGCCCGGGAGCAGGCCGACCACGTGCTCGTCACGATCTTCGTCAACCCGTTGCAGTTCGGCCCGAACGAGGACTTCGACCGCTACCCGCGCACCCTCGACGCCGACCTGGAGATCTGCCGGCGGGCGGGCGCGGACGTGGTCTTCGCCCCCTCGGTGGCCGACATGTACCCGGACGGCCAGCCCCGGGTGCGGGTGAACCCGGGCCCGCTGGGGGAGGACCTGGAGGGGCAGAGCCGCCCCGGGTTCTTCCACGGTGTGCTCACCGTGGTGCTGAAGCTGCTCCAGCTCACCCGCCCCGACCTGACGTTCTTCGGCGAGAAGGACTACCAGCAGCTGACCCTGGTGCGGCGGATGGCCCGGGACCTCGACGTGCCGGTCGAGGTGGTCGGCGTGCCGACCGTACGGGAGCCGGACGGGCTGGCCCTGTCCAGCCGCAACCGCTACCTGTCCCCGGCCGAGCGGGAGGCCGCGCTGAGCCTGTCCGCGGCGCTGCGGGCCGGGGCCGCGGCCGCCGACGGGGGCGGTGACGCGGGGGCGGTGCTCGCCGCCGCGCACGCGGCCTTCGGCGCCGGTACGCCCGGCGCGCGCCTCGACTACCTGGTGCTCACCGACCCGGACCTGGAACCGGGGCCGGTGTCCGGACCGGCGCGGCTGCTCGTGGCCGCCTGGGTGGGCGCCACCCGGTTGATCGACAACGCGGCGATCCGGCTCGCCCCCCGCTCCTGAACCCCGCCCCCGCCACCTTCCGCGAAAGGCATCCCGATGCTGCGCACCATGCTCAAGTCGAAGATCCACCGGGCCACGGTGACCCAGGCCGACCTGCACTACGTCGGCTCGGTGACCGTCGACGAGGACCTGCTCGACGCCGCCGACCTGATCCCCGGCGAGCAGGTGGCGATCGTGGACATCACCAACGGGGCGCGGCTGGAGACGTACGTGATCCCGGGCGAGCGGGGCAGCGGCGTGATCGGCATCAACGGCGCCGCCGCCCACCTGGTGCACCCGGGAGACCTGGTCATCCTCATCTCGTACGGGCAGATGGACGACGCCGAGGCCCGCGCCTACCGGCCGCGGGTCGTGCACGTCGACGCCGACAACCGGGTCGTCGAGCTGAACGCCGACCCGACGACCGCCGCACCCGGCACCGCCGGCGCCCCGATCCCCAATCCCCTCGCCGCCGCCGTCTGACCCGACCGTTTCCGCCTTCCGCCCGCCCCCTCCGGCGGCATTCTGCGGGCTTTCGTACCCTTCGTGACCGCAGGACCCTGGAGGGGCGGGAAGCGGGCGTGCGTGCGGTCTGTCACCGGAAGGTCATCCCTGGGTAGTCTGGTTGCCCGTCGATAGACGCGGGTGGCTGGGGGAGGCCGCTGTGCGCCGTGCGATGACCACCCTGCTCGCTGCCGTCGCCACGGCCGCGCTCCTGGCCGGCTGCGCCGATGCCGGCGGGCTGGACGGTGACCTGGTCGACGACTGGGCGGCCCCACCCGCCGCCGGGCCCTTCACCCCGGCCACCGGGGTGTGCCAGGTCGCCGACTTCGTCGACGTGGTGACCCTGGCGGCGTACGCGCCGGTGGACTGCGCCGTGCCGCACCGGGTCGAGACCGTGCACGTGGGCACCTTCCCGGCCGGGCGGCCCGCCCCGCCGCCGGGCGGCTCGGCCGAGCTGCGGGGCGCCTTCGCCGACTGCGACGCCCGGGCGACCGGTCACGTGGGCGCCGACTGGCGTGCGGGGCGGCTGCGGCTGGCGGTGGCGGTGCCGTCCTGGGCGGGCTGGACGACGGGCGCCCGCTGGTACCGGTGCGACCTGACCGAGGTGAGCACCGTCGAGGCCGCCGGCACGGTGGTGGTCCGCACCGGCAGCCTCCGGGACGCGCTGCGCGGGCCGTCCCCGCTCCGCCTGGGCTGCCAGCAGGCCCGCTCCCGGGGCGGGTCGGTGCGGACGCTGCTCCCGGTCGACTGCGCCACCCGGCACGACGCCGAGTTCGTCGGGGTGTGGCGGGCGCCCGACCGCCCGTACCCGACCCGGGCCGCCGACTGGGCCCCGCTGTACGCCGGCTGCCGCTCGGTGCTCGGCCGCTACGTGGGGGTGCCCGACGACGCCGACCTGCGCTTCCGCAGCGGGGTGGTGGTCCGTCCGCCGGGGCAGGGCCGGTGGCGCGTCGGCGACCGGGGCGTCCGCTGCTACCTCTGGCTCGACGACCGTACGGTGACCGGCTCGCTGCGGGGCGCGGGCCCGGCGGCCCTCCCGGTCCGGACGCGGTAGCGCGCGCCGGCCCACGCAGGGCGGGCCCACGCGTGGCGCCGCCGGCCGGCCCGCCCGGCTCGGGACCCCATGGCCCAAACCACTCGTCCCGCCCCCGCCGCCCCCCGCGAGGACCCTTCGGGTTGACTGTGGGTATGGACCTTCCGACCGTCGACCTGCCGGCGCTGCCCAGACTGCTGGCCGCCCCCGCGCCCGGCTGGGTGGAGACCACCGACGTGATCGTGGTCGGTTCCGGGGTGGCGGGCCTGACCGCCGCGCTGCACCTGCGCGAGGCGGGGCTGCACGTCACCGTGGTCACCAAGGTCGACATCGACGAGGGGTCGACCCGCTGGGCGCAGGGCGGCATCGCCGCCGTGCTCGACCCGCAGGACACCCCGACCGCGCACGCCTCGGACACCGAGATCGCCGGCGTCGGGCTCTGCGACCCGGCGGCGGTGCGGGTGCTGGTCGAGGAGGGCCCCACCCGGCTGCGCGAGCTGATGCGGATCGGGGCGGAGTTCGACCGCAATCCGGACGGCTCGCTGATGCTGACGCGCGAGGGCGGGCACCGGGCCGACCGGATCGTGCACGCCGGCGGCGATGCCACCGGGGCCGAGGTGCAGCGCGCCCTGCACGCCGCCGTGCGCCGCGACCCCTGGATCCGGCTGGTGGAGCACGCCCTGGTGCTGGACCTGCTGCGCGCCCCCGGTGACGGCCCCGACGGGCTCGGCCCGGCCTGCGGCATCACCCTGCACGTGCTCGGCGAGGGCAGCGAGGACGGCGTGGGCGCCATCCTGGCCCGGGCGGTCGTCCTGGCCACCGGCGGGATGGGCCAGATCTACGCGGCCACCACCAACCCGGCCGTGTCGACCGGGGACGGGGTGGCCCTCGCGATGCGGGCCGGCGCGGCGGTGACCGACGTGGAGTTCGTCCAGTTCCACCCGACCGCGCTGATCACCCCGGCCGGCGCCGGCGTGCCCGGCGCCGGGCACGCCCAGCAGCCGCTGGTCTCCGAGGCGTTGCGCGGCGAGGGCGCCCACCTGGTCGACGGCGACGGCAAGCGGTTCATGGTCGGGCAGCACGAGCTGGCCGAGCTGGCGCCCCGGGACGTGGTGGCCAAGGGCATCCACCGGGTCCTGCTGGCCACCGGGGCGGACCACGTGTTCCTCGACGCCCGGCACCTGGGCGGTGACTTCCTGGCCCGGCGCTTCCCGACCATCGTCGCGTCCTGCCTGGCCATCGGGGTCGACCCGGGGACCGATCTGATCCCGGTCGCTCCGGCCGCGCACTACGCCTCCGGCGGCGTCCGCACGGACCTGCGCGGCCGCACCTCCATCCCCGGGCTGTACGCGTGCGGCGAGGTCGCCTGCACCGGCGTGCACGGCGCCAACCGGCTGGCCAGCAACTCGCTGCTGGAGGGGCTGGTCTTCTCCCGGCGGATCGCCGAGGACGTCGCGGCCGGGCTGCCCGAGCAGGCCCAGCCGGCGGCGACGGGCGCCTGGGTGGGCGGCGAGGGCTGGGTGGTGCCGGCCGAGGCGACGCCGACGCTGCAACGGGCGATGACCCGGGGCGCGGGCGTGCTCCGCTCGGCGGAGACCCTCGCGGCGACCGCCGGCGTGCTGACCGGGCTCGGCGAGGGCCGGGGCCGGCCCCGGACGGCCGACTGGGAGGCGACGAACCTGATCACCGTGGCGTCGGCGCTGGTCGCCGCCGCGTACGCCCGCCGGGAGACCCGGGGCTGCCACTGGCGGGAGGACTTCCCGACGGCCGACGAGCGGTGGCACGGCCACCTGGTCGCCGCGGTCGGGGCGCAGGGCCGGCTGACGCAAGCGTGGGAGGGAACCCGATGACGGAGTCGACGGAACGGGCACTGCGGGACGCCGGCCTGGATCCGGCGCAGGTGCGGCGGACGGTCGAGGCCGCGCTCGCCGAGGACCTGGGCCCGGACCTGCTGGACGTCACCAGCGTCGCCACCATCCCGGCCGGGCAGACCGACACGGCCGACCTGGTGGCCCGCGCCGACGGCGTGGTGGCCGGGCTGGCCGTGGCGGCTGCCGTGTTCGAGCTGGTCGGCGAGGCGACCGGCGCCGGTCGTACGGTCGAGGTGTCGGTGGTGGCCCGCGACGGCGAGCGGGTGGCGCGCGGCGACGTGCTGGCCACGGTGACCGGCCCGACCCGGCTGCTGCTCACCGCCGAGCGCACGGCGCTCAACCTGCTCTGCCGGATGTCCGGGGTCGCCACCCACACCCGGGCCTGGGCGGACGCCCTGGCCGGCACCAAGGCGATGGTGCTGGACACCCGCAAGACGACCCCGGGCCTGCGCGCCCTGGAGAAGTACGCGGTCCGCGCGGGCGGCGGCACGAACAAGCGGATGGGCCTGCACGACGTCGCGATGATCAAGGACAACCACAAGTTCGCGGCCGGCGGCATCACGGCGGCCTTCCGGCGGGTCCGGGAGACCTTCCCGGACGTGCCGGTCCAGGTCGAGGTGGACACGGTCGCCGAGGCGGTGGAGGCGGTCGAGGCCGGCGCGGACTTCCTGCTGCTGGACAACATGACCCCGGAGATGCTCACCGAGGTGGCCGCCCTGGTGGGGGACCGGGCGGAGCTGGAGGCGACCGGCGGGCTGACCCTCGACGTGGCGGCGCGATACGCGGCGACCGGCGTCGACTTCCTGTCAGTCGGGGCCCTGACGCACTCCTCGCCGATCCTCGACATCGCCATGGACCTGCGCACCGCGTGAACCGGCGGCCGGGCGTTGTCTAGGCTGCGAGCGTGCTGCTCTGCATCGACATCGGAAACACCAACACCGTGCTGGCGACCTTCGACGGCGACAAGCTGGTGCACTCCTGGCGGATCAAGACCGATGCGCGGGCGACGGCCGACGAGCTGGGCCTGAAGTTCCGGGGCCTGCTCGCCGCCGACGCCGTCGAGATCACCGGCGTCGCGGCCTGCTCCACGGTCCCGGCCGCGCTGCGCTCGCTGCGCAACATGCTCGCCCGCTACTACGCGGACCTGCCGAGCGTGATCGTCGAGCCGGGGGTGCGCACCGGGGTGCAGCTCGCCATCGACAACCCGAAGGAGGTGGGCGCCGACCGGGTGGTCAACACCCTGGCCGCGTACACCCTCTACGGCGGGCCGTCGATCGTGGTGGACTTCGGCACCACCACCAACTTCGACGTGATCAGCGGCCGGGGCGAGTTCCTCGGCGGCGCCTTCGCCCCGGGCATCGAGATCTCCTTCGACGCGCTCGCCGCCCGGGCCGCCCAGCTGCGCAAGGTGGAGGCGACAAAGCCCCGCTCGGTGATCGGCAAGAACACCGTCGAGTGCCTCCAGTCCGGCCTCTACTTCGGCTTCGCCGGGCAGGTGGACCGGATCGTCGAGCGGATGATCGAGGAGATCGGCGAGGTGAGCGCCGTGATCGCCACGGGCGGGCTGGCCTCGCTCGTGATCAACGAGTGCCGCACGATCACCCACCACGAGCCGATGATCACCCTGATCGGCCTGCGGATGGTCTACGAGCGCAACGTCTGAACCCGGCCGCCGGGGAGGGCGCGAGTGGGGCCGGTCATGCGGGCGGGTTATCCCGTAACGCCTCGCTGGGGCCTTGAGTACGCTCGGGGCCTGACCCCGCCCGAAATCTCCTTCTGAGGAAGCGTGCCGTGACCGAGCAGAACCCCGTGCCAGTCGATCCTGCCGACGACCTTCCCGAGCAGATGAAGGTCCGCCGGGAGAAGCGGGACCGGATGCTCGCCGAGGGCGTCGAGCCGTACCCCATCGGATTCCCCCGGACCAGCACGCTGGCCGAGATCCGCGAGAAGTACGCCGAGCTGCCCACCGACACCGCCACGGGGGACCAGGTCTCGGTCACCGGCCGGGTGATCTTCGTACGCAACACGGGCAAGCTCTGCTTCGCCACCCTGCGGGACGGCGACGGCACGGAGTTGCAGGCCATGCTCTCCCTCGACCGGGTCGGCCCCGACCGGCTCAACGACTGGAAGCGCCTGGTCGACCTCGGTGACCTCGTCGGCGTGACCGGCGAGGTGATCACCAGCCGGCGCGGGGAGCTGTCCGTGCTGGTCGAGCAGTGGGTGGTGACGGCGAAGGCGCTCCGCCCGCTGCCGGTGGCGCACAAGCCGCTGAGCGAGGAGGCGCGGGTCCGGCAGCGCTACGTGGACCTGATCGTCCGGCCGCAGGCCCGCCAGATGGTGCGTACCCGGGCCACGACCGTGCGCAGCCTGCGCGACTCGCTGCACGGCCGGGACTTCATCGAGGTGGAGACCCCGATGCTCCAGCTGCTGCACGGCGGCGCGGCGGCCCGGCCATTCGTGACCCACAGCAATGCACTCAGCACCGATCTGTATCTGCGAATCGCGCCGGAACTGTTTCTCAAGCGGGCCGTCGTCGGCGGCGTCGACCGGGTCTTCGAGATCAACCGCAACTTCCGTAATGAGGGTGTCGACTCTTCGCACTCGCCCGAGTTCGCGATGCTCGAGGCATACGAGGCGTACGGCGACTACGACACCATGGCCGAGCTGACCCGGAATCTCGTGCAGCAGGCGGCGATCGCCGTCAGCGGCTCGACCGTCGTGACGCACGCCGACGGCCGGGAGTTCGATCTCGGCGGCGAGTGGCGCTCGGTGACCCTCTTCGGGGTGCTTTCCGAGGCCCTCGGCGAGGAGGTCACGGTGCGCACCGAGCGCGCCCGGCTGGTGGAGTACGCCGACAAGGTGGGTTTGGCGGTCGACCCGAAGTGGGGGCCGGGCAAGCTCGCGGAGGAACTGTTCGAGGAGTTGGTGGTGCCGAGCCTCCAGGCGCCCACCTTCGTCCGCGACTACCCGGAGGAGACGAGCCCGCTGACCCGGGCGCACCGCAGCGAGCCCGGGCTGGCCGAGAAGTGGGACCTCTACGTGCTCGGTTTCGAGCTGGGGACCGCGTACTCCGAGCTGGTGGACCCGGTGGTGCAGCGGGAGCGGCTGGTGGCCCAGGCCCAGCTCGGCGCCCGCGGCGACGACGAGGCCATGCGGCTGGACGAGGACTTTCTCCGGGCGATGGAGTACGGAATGCCGCCGGCCGGGGGTATGGGAATGGGAATCGACCGGCTCTTGATGGCGCTCACCGGCCTGGGAATTCGGGAAACCATCCTCTTCCCCCTGGTTCGCCCGGAGTAGCCTCGCATCTCCACCGGGTCGTTACCGCATCCTATTGACGCGGCAAGCGCCGCGCGGGTTATTGTGCTTACAGTTTGCAGGAGCACCCTGCTCGAAAGGAATGTGGGACGTGGCCAAGCAGATCATTCATAAGCTGGTCGATGACCTGGACGGCGGGGACGCTGACGAGACGGTCAAGTTCGCGCTCGACGGCGTTCAGTACGAGATCGACCTGTCTAGCTCCAACGCCGAGAAATTGCGCGACGTATTCGCCTCGTACATCGCCCACGGCACCAAGGTGGGCAGGGGTGGCGTCGTCGTCGGCGGCCGGGCCGCGCGCGGCCGGGGTGGCGCCACCGCCGACCGGGAGCAGAACAAGGCGATCCGCGCCTGGGCCAAGAAGGCCGGCAAGGACATCTCCGACCGGGGCCGGATCCCCCAGGAGATCGTCGACGAGTACCACGCGAAGGCCGGTCACTGACCGGGACCGCCGACGGGCGACACCGACGCCGGGCCGGAGCACGACTCCGGGCCGGCGTCGCCGTATCCGCGGGGTGGCTCCGGGCCGGCGTCGCCGTATCCGCCCGCAGGGGCGTCCGAGCGGGAAGAATTCCGTCCCGACGGTCGTTGTCCACAGCCGGTGGAGAGTCTGTCCACAGCCTGTGGACGACTCCCGGACGGCCCGGATCCGGGCCGCGTCGGCACCGGCGCGACCCGCACGACGGGTCCACGACCGGGGTCGAATTTCGCTCTGCGCGTACAGGCAGGGGTACCGGAACACCCCCTGAGCGCGGACGGTTGTGCAAAACGACGCGTACACGGCTTCCGACGGGGACACACGACCTCAGCGGAGTCGGTCCGCGGCGATAGAGTAAGGAGGCACGGACGCCCGTCCCGGTCGTCCGCGCACCGGCCCCGCCACGACTTCTTGACCATCAAGATCGAGTGCGCACGGCACGTGAGGAGCACGAGGGCATGTTCGAGCGGTTCACCGACCGAGCGCGACGGGTTGTCGTCCTGGCCCAAGAAGAGGCCCGGATGCTCAACCACAACTACATCGGTACGGAACACATCCTGCTGGGCCTGATCCACGAGGGTGAGGGCGTCGCCGCCAAGGCTCTGGAGAGCCTCGGCATCTCCCTGGAGGGTGTGCGGCAGCAGGTCGAGGAGATCATCGGCCAGGGCCAGCAGGCGCCGAGCGGGCACATCCCGTTCACGCCGCGGGCCAAGAAGGTGCTGGAGCTGTCGCTGCGCGAGGCGCTGCAGCTCGGCCACAACTACATCGGCACGGAGCACATCCTGCTCGGCCTGATCCGCGAGGGCGAGGGCGTCGCCGCCCAGGTGCTGGTCAAGCTCGGCGCCGACCTCAACCGGGTCCGCCAGCAGGTGATCCAGCTGCTCTCCGGCTACCAGGGCAAGGAGCCGGCCGCGGCGGGCGCCACGCCGGGCGAGGCCGCGCCGTCCACCAGCCTCGTGCTGGACCAGTTCGGCCGCAACCTGACCCAGGCCGCCCGCGAGGGCAAGCTCGACCCGGTCATCGGGCGCGAGAAGGAAATCGAGCGGGTCATGCAGGTGCTCTCCCGCCGTACCAAGAACAACCCGGTCCTGATCGGTGAGCCCGGCGTCGGCAAGACCGCCGTGGTGGAGGGGCTGTCCCAGAAGATCATCAAGGGCGAGGTGCCCGAGACGCTGAAGGACAAGCAGCTCTACACGCTCGACCTCGGTGCCCTGGTCGCCGGTTCCCGCTACCGCGGTGACTTCGAGGAGCGCCTCAAGAAGGTGCTCAAGGAGATCCGCACCCGCGGCGACATCATCCTCTTCATCGACGAGATCCACACCCTGGTCGGCGCGGGTGCCGCCGAGGGCGCGATCGACGCGGCGAGCATCCTCAAGCCGATGCTGGCCCGTGGCGAGCTGCAGACCATCGGCGCGACCACGCTCGACGAATACCGCAAGCACCTGGAGAAGGACGCCGCCCTCGAGCGCCGCTTCCAGCCGATCCAGGTGGGCGAGCCGTCGCTGGCCCACACCATCGAGATCCTCAAGGGCCTGCGCGACCGCTACGAGGCGCACCACCGGGTCAGCATCACCGACGCGGCCCTCGTGGCCGCCGCCACGCTGGCCGACCGGTACATCTCCGACCGCTTCCTGCCGGACAAGGCGATCGACCTGATCGACGAGGCCGGCGCCCGGATGCGGATCCGCCGGATGACCGCGCCGCCGGACCTGCGCGACTTCGACGAGCGCATCGCCCAGGTGCGTCGCGACAAGGAGTCCGCGATCGACGCGCAGGACTTCGAGCGCGCCGCCCAGCTGCGCGACAAGGAGAAGCAGCTCCTCGGCCAGAAGGCCCAGCGGGAGAAGGAGTGGAAGGCCGGTGACCTGGACGTCGTCAGCGAGGTCGACGACGAGCAGATCGCCGAGGTGCTCGGCAACTGGACCGGCATCCCGGTCTACAAGCTGACCGAGGAGGAGACCTCGCGCCTGCTGCGCATGGAGGACGAGCTGCACAAGCGCGTCATCGGCCAGGAGGACGCGGTCAAGGCGGTCTCGAAGGCGATCCGGCGCACCCGGGCCGGCCTGAAGGACCCGAAGCGTCCGTCGGGCTCGTTCATCTTCGCCGGCCCGTCCGGTGTCGGTAAGACCGAGCTCTCCAAGGCGCTCGCCGAGTTCCTGTTCGGCAGCGAGGACGCCCTCATCCAGCTGGACATGTCCGAGTTCCACGACCGCTACACGGTCTCCCGGCTGGTGGGTGCCCCTCCCGGCTACGTCGGCTACGACGAGGGCGGCCAGCTGACCGAGAAGGTGCGGCGTCGGCCGTTCTCGGTGGTCCTCTTCGACGAGATCGAGAAGGCCCACCCGGACGTGTTCAACACGCTGCTCCAGATCCTGGAGGACGGTCGGCTCACCGACGGTCAGGGCCGGATCGTGGACTTCAAGAACACGGTCATCATCCTGACCACCAACCTGGGCACCCGCGACGTCGCCAAGGCGGTTTCGCTCGGCTTCCAGGCGTCGGAGGACTCCGAGTCCAACTACGACCGGATGAAGCAGAAGGTCAACGACGAGCTCAAGCAGCACTTCCGGCCTGAGTTCCTCAACCGGATCGACGACACCATCGTCTTCCACCAGCTGCGCCAGCTGGAGATCCTGTCGATCGTCGACATCATGATCCAGCGCATCGAGGGCCAGCTGCGGAACAAGGACATGGGTCTGGAGCTGACCGACAACGCCAAGAAGTACCTGGCGAAGAAGGGCTTCGACCCGGTGCTCGGTGCGCGTCCGCTGCGTCGCACGATCCAGCGCGACATCGAGGACAACCTGTCCGAGCGGATCCTCTTCAACGAGCTGATCCCGGGTCAGATCGTGGTGGTGGACTGCGAGGGCGATCCGGAGGACATCGACAAGTCCAAGCTCATCTTCACGGGCGCGGACCGGCCGGCCACCGTGCCGGACGCCGTCCCGGCCGACCTCGGTGGCACCGCCGCCGCAGGCGCGGACGAGTAGGACCGAAAGCAGCAGCACGAGGGCGGCGGCCCGGTGGCCCGCTGTCGTGGGCGGTCAGCTCGCGCAGACGGCGTACGCGCGCACCTTCCAGTTGCTGCTGAAACCGTTCTCGTCCTCGGCGGCGGAGACG
>NZ_JBEZEV010000131.1:8578-13030 GCF_040649055.1 Micromonospora sp. NPDC049060 | reverse complement strand
ACAACTGCCTGTCGGGGGTGCCGACCGGGGCGCCGGCCGAGCCGACCGCGCAGGATCTGGCGGACGTGGTGGCGGCGGGCCGCAAGGCGGGTGCCCGTGACCGTGTCCGCCGAAGCCGTGGCGCCCGGGACGTCGTCGAGCACGACGGCGAGCTGGTGCTGGCCCGCACCGCCATCGGGGCACGCCCCGACCCGAGCCTGTCGCTGCGGGTCGCCGCCGCCGCGGCCGTCACCCGGCTGCCGATCGCCCGAGCCACCTGCGAGTGGCTGGCCGCGTACTGCCCGCCGCTGCCGGCGCCGTGGCCGGCCGAGGCCCGGGCCGCGCTGATCACCCTGCTCGGCGCCGGTCCCGGCCTGGTGCCGGCCTGGGAGACCTGCGACCGGTACGGGCTGATCGAGGGCTGGCTGCCCGAGTGGACCCGTCTGCGCAGCCTGCCGCAGCACAACCCCGTGCACCGGTTCACGCTCGACCGGCACCTCGTGCAGACCGCGTACGAGGCCAGCCGGCACACCCGCGAGGTGGACCGCCCCGACCTGCTGCTGCTCGGCGCACTCCTGCACGACGTCGGCAAGGGCCTCCCCGGCGACCACAGCACGGTCGGGGTGCCGCTGGCGGAGGCGGTGGCCGCCCGGATCGGCCTGCCCGCGCCGGAGGTGGCGCTGATCGGCACGCTGGTCCGGCTGCACCTGCTCCTGCCCGACGTGGCCACCCGGCGGGACCTCGCCGACCCGGTCACCATCGCCGGGGTGGCCGAGCGGGTCGGCGACCCGACCACGCTGGACCTGCTGCACGCACTGGTGCGGGCCGACGCCGCCGCCACCGGCCCGGCCGCCTGGTCGGACTGGAAGGGCCGGCTGGTCGCCGAACTGGTCACCCGGGTACGGACCGCGCTGGACACGGGCGCGCTGCCCGCCCCGCCCGCCCCCGACCCGGCCCTGTTGGCGGGGCCCCTGCCGGTCGTACACCTGACGGCCGACCGGGTGGCGGTGGCCGCGGCGGACCGGCGCGGCCTGCTCGCGACGGTGGCCGGCTGCCTGGCGCTGCACCGGCTGGAGGTGCTCTCCGCCGACGCCTCCACCGTCGACGGCCGGGCCCTGGTCGAGTGCCGCGTGCAGCCCCGGTACGGCCTCGCGCCCGACCCGATCGCCCTCGGCGCCGACCTGCGCCGCGCGGTGAACGGCGACGTCTCGGTCACCCAGCGGCTGCGCGGCCGGGCCCTGGCGGCGCGGTCCGATCCGGCCGCGCCCCGGGTGGTCTGGCACCGCGAGGCGGCCACCGGCGCCGTGCTGTTGGAGCTGCGCGCCGCCGACGCGGTAGGGCTGCTCTACCGGGTCACCTGCGCCCTCGACGAGGCCGGCGCCCAGGTGCGCGCGGCCCGCATCTCCACCCTCGGCGGCGACGTGGTGGACGCCTTCTACCTCGTCGGCGGCTGGCCGGACGACGCCACCCGGGCCCGTCTGGCAGCCGCGGTGCTGGCCGCCGTGTAGGGAAGGGCCCCCTGTTGACGTCGGGCGCCCGCCCTCCCGGCCCCGCGATCTTGGTGGTCCCGCCCGGACCGCCGGGGTCAGCTGCGCCCGGCCCGGAGCGGCCGTGCGGCCCGGCCGGCTACCCTAGCGGTGGCCGGACACCTCGCCCGGTCGCCGATGTGCCCGCCGGAACACTGACAAACGGGATGTTCGCGTGTTTGACACCTTGAGTGACCGCCTGTCCGGGATCTTCACCAAGCTCCGCGGCAAGGGTCGGCTCACCGACGCCGACATCGACGCCACCGCGCGCGAGATCCGCCTCGCGCTGCTGGAGGCGGACGTCGCGCTGCCGGTGGTCAAGGGCTTCATCGCCAACGTCAAGGAGCGGGCGCGCGGCTCCGAGGTCTCCCAGGCGCTCAACCCGGCGCAGCAGATCATCAAGATCGTCAACGAGGAGCTGATCAACGTCCTCGGCGGCGAGGGGCGGCGGCTCCAGTTCGCCAAGCAGCCGCCAACGGTGATCATGCTCGCCGGCCTCCAGGGTTCCGGTAAGACCACCCTCGCCGGCAAGCTGGCCCGCTGGCTCAAGGCTCAGGGCCACCAGCCGCTGCTGGTCGCCGCCGACCTCCAGCGCCCCAACGCCGTCGGGCAGCTCCAGGTGCTCGGTGGCCGCGCCGGCGTCGAGGTGTACGCCCCCGAGCCCGGCAACGGCACCGGCGACCCGGTGCAGGTGGCGCGCGCCTCGATCGAGCACGCGAAGCGGGCCGCCCGGGACATCGTCATCGTCGACACCGCCGGCCGGCTCGGCATCGACGCCGAGATGATGCAGCAGGCCGCCGACATCCGCGACGCGGTCGAGCCGGACGAGGTCATCTTCGTCATCGACGCCATGGTCGGCCAGGACGCGGTGCGCACCGCCGAGGCGTTCCGCGACGGCGTGGGCATCACCGGCGTGGTCCTCTCCAAGCTCGACGGCGACGCCCGCGGTGGTGCCGCGCTGTCGGTCCGGGAGGTCACCGGGCAGCCGATCCTCTTCGCCTCCACCGGCGAGAAGCTGGAGGACTTCGACGTCTTCCACCCCGACCGGATGGCCAGCCGGATCCTCGGCATGGGCGACGTCCTCACTCTGATCGAGCAGGCCGAGCAGGCCTTCGACACCGATCAGAAGGAGAAGATGACCGCCAAGCTGATGGGCGGCGAGCAGTTCACCCTGGAGGACTTCCTCGACCAGCTCATCGCGGTCCGGCGGATGGGCCCCATCGCCAACGTGCTGGCCATGATGCCGGGCATGGGGCAGATGAAGGACCAGCTCGCCGAGGTCGACGACAAGCACTTCGACCGGGTCACCGCGATCATCCGGTCGATGACCCCCGCCGAGCGCACCAACCCGAAGATCATCAACGGCTCGCGCCGGGCCCGCATCGCCACCGGCTCCGGCGTCACGGTGATGGACGTCAACCAGCTGCTCAACCGCTTCGCCGACGCGCAGAAGATGATGAAGCAGATGGGCGGCATGATGGGCCTGCCGGGCGGCGGCCGGCGCAAGGCGACCAAGTCGCCGAAGAACAAGCGCAAGGGCACCAAGGGCGGCAACCGGCCGCGCGCCGGGGCCGGCGCTGGGATGCCGGGCGGCTTCCCGGGCGGGATGCCGCAGCTCCCGCCGGGCATGGACCCGAACGACCTGGCCGGCGGCCAGGGCCTCCCGCCGGGCTTCAAGCTGCCGAAGATCGACTTCAACAAGCTCGGCAAGGGCGGCGACGGCCGGCCCCGCTGACGCGCGTCGGTGGCGGCGGGTGACATTATCCTTGCCTAGGGTGATGTCGCCCCTGGAAGGAGGAGTCATGACCGTGGCACCCATCCTGCCCGAACGGTCGGAGTGGACGGTCGACGACCTCGGCGACCTGCCGAAGGACCTTCCGTACGAGTTGGTCAACGGAAGGTTGATCGTGCCGTCCCCCACCGCCGTGCACCAGGACCTGTGCGTCGAGCTGCTGCTCGCGCTCCGGGTCAACTGCCCCGCCGACTACCTGGTCAGCATCGACCTGTCGATGCGCATCGATCGCCGCAACGAGCCGCGCCCCGACGTGGTCGCCATCCGCCGCGAGCACGCCGACCGTTCGCCCGTCCCCGTCGAGGACGCGCTGCTGGCCGTCGAGGTCCTCTCGCCGACCTCGACGTTCCGCGACCTCTACGACAAGGCGAAGGTCTACGCGCACGCCGGGGTGCGGACGTACTGGGTCGTCGACCCGCTGCGCGAGCGGATGACCCTCACGGAATACACGCTCGGCCCCACCGGCGAGTACGAGGCGGTGACCCACACCGAGGACCTCTTCGTCACCGAGCGGCCCTGGAAGGTCTCCGTCGACCTGCCCGCGCTGACGGCACGGCGGGCCGGGTTGCTCGACCGCGCCGGGGACTGAGCGCCCCGCGGTCCACACGGGCGGGGCCCGGCCGTCACCGGCCGGGCCCCGTTTCTCGTACGACCGTCAGGACAGCAGGTCCGGCCGGTCGGTGACGCGCAGCGCGTTCACGATCGGCACGCCGTAGCCCTTGTGCGTCACGAACCGCACGTTGAGCTGGCCGTCGATCACCCGCACCGTGTACGTCCGGCTCAGCGCGGCGTAGCTGCCCACCTCACCGGCCACGTCCAGCGACGGCAGCACCTCCTGGCCCTCGATCAGCACGTCGAAGACCCGCCGGTCCGGGGACTGCCGCTTCACCTCGGCGAAGTCCAGTTCCACCGTGTAGTAGCCGTCCGCGAGACCGTCGACGCGGTACTCGTACATCCCCTCCCGCTGGCTGGCGAAGCGGGCCGGGTCGTTGGTGCCGGTGATCGGGGTGCCGGTCGTCCGGCGGCTGGAGGTGCCGAGGTAGCCGGCGCCGCCGGCGGTCCAGGCCCGGTCCGGCGACCAGGTCTGGCCCTCGACGTCGGCCCGGGCCGACGGGCCGCGGCGTCGTTGGGGCGGGTGGTTCGCGGGTCCGCCTC
>NZ_JBEZEV010000131.1:0-8568 GCF_040649055.1 Micromonospora sp. NPDC049060 | reverse complement strand
TGTGCTGCCGGCCGCCCCCGCGCGCCCCGCCCCGCCGTCGCGCCGGCGTCGATCGCCAGGGTGGTACGCGGCACCACCAGGGTGACCGGGACGTCCAGGACGGGCTGGCGCCCGCTGGCCGAGGAGATCCGCAGCTTGGCCTGGTGGAAGCTGCCGGGGGCCAGGCCGGCGGTGCTGGTCGCCACGCCGACGGTGTGCCGGCCGCCGCTGCCCAGGGTGACGGTGGCACCCGACAGGCCGAGCCAGCTGACGTCCTGCGGTGTGCCGTCGGAGTTCAGCTCGGTGACCGTGACGTCGGTGCCGAGCACCCCCGTGTTGCTGAGGGTGATCTGTCGGCTCCGGGTCTGCTCGGCCCCCGAGACGACGGTCAGCTCGCTCGTCGGGGTGCCGACGCGTGCGGTACGCAGCGCCGTCGAACGGACCTCGGCCGCGCCGGCCTGCACCGCCACGGAGCCCGACGCCGCCTCGTAGTGCTGCTTGTCGATGGTGAACTCGACCGTGCCGACGGGGGCCTGGATCAGGTACGTGCCGTCGGCCTCCGTGGTCTGGGTGGCCGTCGCGTCGCCGACCCGGGCGGTCACGGTGGCCCCGGCGACCGGGCGCCCGTCGTTGGCGTCGGTGACCACACCGGAGAGCACCCCGCTGCGGGTGGTGCGGAACGTGATCGCCGTGCCGTCGGCGACCGCCTGGGCGTTGTACGAGTACTCGAAGCCGACGGTGCCGTCGACGTTCTCCAGGCCGATCGTCGCGCCGGTGCCGGTCTCCGCGCCGTCGCCGTCGATGTCGGCGTACCGGTAGGTGATCGAGCCGTCCTCACCGATGGCGGCGCTGAAGGTCAGCCGCATCGACCGGTCGGCGAAGATCGACACGTTGCGCCACTCCACCACGAAGGTGCGGCGCGGCGCGGCACCCGTGACGGCCGTGTAGACCCCCGAGTCCTCCTCCACGTAGAGGTCGTCCCAGAACGGGAAGAGCGCGAGGTCGGGGTTGGTGGTGTTCGGCAGGGCGGTGTTGAGGCGGCTGGTCGACGAGGTGCCGAAGCCGAGCACGCCGTTGGTGCTCACCCACGCCTGCCGGTAGGAGTTGCCGTAGAGCGGGACCCGGAAGGGCAGCGTGACGGGGACGGACCTGTTGTCACCGGTCAACGTCTCCAGCAGCTGGGTGCCGGCGACGAACGAGCCGCCGGCCGGGCCGCAGGCGTACCCGAAGGAGTCGACCCGGTCGGGCAGGGTGACGTCCAGGACGGTGTCCGCGCCGACCTGCGCCGACCTGGTCACTTCGTCCGAGCAGCGGTACGTGTGCGCGAAGCGGACGTCGTACGTGCCGTGCGGCACGGTCACGGCGTAGCGGCCGTCGGCGTCGGCGGTGGCGGTGAGCGGGGTGCCGAGGACAGCGACGGTGGCGCCGCCGGCCGTGCCGTTCGACGTGCGCACCGTGCCGCTGAGCGTGGCCGAGGGGGCCGCATCGAGGGCGACGTCCGCGCCGACCGTCTGGTTCTCGGTGATCGTCACCGAGGTCGTTGCCGTGGTGTAGCCGAACTTGCTCACCGAGACCGTGTAGCCGCCCACCATCAGCCGGTCGAGCGCGTACGAGCCGTCGGCGCCGGTGCTGGTGACGCGGGTCATCGGGCCGGTGACCGTCACGTCCGCCCCGGCCAGCGGGCTGCCGCCGGAGGTGACCCGACCGCCCAGCGCGCCGAGGGCGCCCCGGGGGGTGGCGTCGACCGCCGCGTACGCGTCGAGCCGGCCCTCGCCGAAGACGTTGTTGTCGTCGACGGTGCCGCCGCAGGTGAGCGCGTCGACGTCGATCGCGGTGTCGTCGAGGATGCGCTTGGTCTCGGCGACGTCGCCCTGCAGGGCCGGCGAGGCCGACCACATCAGGGCCACGGTCGCCGCGGTGTGCGGGGAGGCCATCGACGTGCCGCTGAGCGCCGAGTAGCCGCCCGGCACCGAGGAGCGGACGTTGGCGCCCGGCGCGGCGATGTTCGGCTTGATGTCGCCGTTCTCGCCGGTGCCCCGGCTGGAGAAGCTGGCGATCGCGTTGTTCACGTCGAAGGCGCCGGAGCTGTAGCTGATCGTGTACGACCCGGGGCTGCCCGAGGTGTTGCAGCTCGGGCCGCTGTTGCCGTTGGAGAAGGCCGGGAAGATGCCGGCGGCCACCCACGACGAGACGATCTCGGTGTACCACGGGTCGTAGGCGCTGGAGCCCCAGGAGTTGTTCACGACGTCCGGGGCGAGGTCCGGGCGCGGGTTGGCGCCGTTGAGGTCGGTGGGGGCGACGATCCACTGGCCGGAGGCGAGCAGCGACGCCCGCGAGCAGCCGCTGGTCTCGCAGCCCTTGGCGGCGATCCACCGGGCGCCCGGGGCCACGCCGATCACGTTGGCGCCGTCCGAGCCGACCATCGTGCCCATGGTGTGCGTGCCGTGGTTGTTGTTGTCGCACGGGGCGTCGGTGGGGCAGATGTCGGCCGGGTCGAACCAGTTGTAGTTGTGGTCGAGGGTGCCGTCACCGTTGCGCCCCCGGTAGCTGGCCGCCACGGCGGGGTGGGTGACGTCGACGCCGCTGTCGATGTTGGCGACCACGATGCCCTCGCCACGTACGTTCAGCTCGTTCCAGACCCGCGGCGCGTTGATCCGGTCGATGTTCCACTCGGTGGCGTTGGTGGTGGGGACGGTCTCGCCGGGCAGCGGCTTCGGGATCTCGACCGGCTCGTCGGCGAGGATCTCGGCGACGTCGGTGCGCACGGCGAGGTCACCGAGCAACTCGGCGTCGCCGGTCACCCTGATCGCGTTGACCAGCCAGAACGGGGTGAAATCCGCGCCCTCGCGGGTCAGCATGGCGCGCAGGCCGGCCTGGCTGCGTTCGGCGTGGGCGGTCTTGGTGCCGTGGACGTGGGCGGCCTTCTCCGTCTTGCCGCGCAGGCTGGCCGCGCCGGACAGGTCGGCCTTGCTGTCCAGGAAGACCCAGTAGCTGGCACTGCCCTCGCGGGCGAGCCGGGTGGTGACCTTCCTGTCGACCTTCGCGGCCACCGCCCTGACCTTCGTGTCGGCGGAGTCCGGTTTGGCGGCGGCTGGCGCCGCGGCGCCGATCGGCAGGGTGAGGCCGACCGCCAGGCCGACCGCGGCCATTCGCCATCGTCGTGGTGACACTGTCCCGACGCTCCTTTTGGGGTGAGGCGACACTGTGGACGCCCGTGTCCGGGCGCCTGGGAGCATCCTGGTGACGAAGGATCTCTTCATCAAGACATGCGTAAATAGAGAAATCTGTCAATCGACCATTCGTGTCACCCGGTGGCGTCAGGGCTACGCAGTGGAGTCGAGGGCGGCTGCGCCGAGTGGGGCCGGGCGCGGCCGGCGGACCGCGCATCCGCTGCACCCGGGCGTTCCCGACCCGTGTCGACCGGGAAGAATGACGGGCGGACCGCCCCCTTTGCGCGCAGACGGAGGACGCATGGCCTGGCACGTACGCGGCGTGGTGCTGCCCGACGACGAGGTCCGTGACCTGTGGCTGGTCGGCGACCGGGTCACCTTCACCCCGGTCCCCGGCGCGGAGACCATCGCCGACGGCGGGTTCGTGCTGCCCGGCCTGATCGACGCGCACTGCCACATCGGCATCGCCCGCGGCGGCGCCCCCGTCACCTCCCTCGACCAGGCCCGCGAGCTGGCCCGCGTCGATCGGGACGCCGGGGTCCTCGCCATCCGCGACGCCGGGTCGCCGTACCCGTACCCCGAACTCGACGACGAGCCCGACCTGCCGCGGCTGGCGCGCGCCGGCCGGCACGTCGCGCCGCCGAAGCGCTACCTGCGCGACATCGGCGTCGAGGTGGGGGCTGCGGAGGTGGCGGCGACGGTGGCCGCGCAGGCGCGCGCCGGCAACGGTTGGGTGAAGCTGGTCGGCGACTGGATCGACCGGGGGGTCGGCGACCTGGCCCCGGCGTGGGACGCCGACACCATGACGGCCGCCGTCCAGGCCGCGCACGCCGCCGGCGTACGCGCCGCCGTGCACACCTTCTCCGAGTCGGCCGTGGAGATCATGGTGCGCGCCGGGGTGGACTCGGTGGAGCACGGCACCGGCCTCAGCCTGGACCTGATCGACGAGATGGCCCGCCGGGGCACCGCCCTCGTCCCCACGATGATCAACATCCGGACGTTCGGCGGGATCGCCGAGCAGGCCCGGGAGAAGTTCCCCGGCTACGCCGAGCACATGCTCGCCCTGCGCGACCGGTTCCCCGAGGTGGTCCGTTCGGCGCACGAGGCCGGCGTGCCGATCTTCGTGGGCACCGACGCCGGCGGCGGCATCGACCACGGCCTCGCCGCGGAGGAGATGCTGCTGCTGCACGAGCAGGCCGGCATGTCCACCACGGAGGTGCTCGCCGCCGCGTCCTGGCGGGCCCGCGAGTGGCTCGGCTTCCCCGGGCTGGTCGAGGGCGGCCTGGCGGACCTCGTGGTCTACGCCGAGGATCCGCGCGCCGACCTGCGCGCCGTACGCAGCCCTGCCCGCATCGTGCTGCGCGGCCGCGTCGTGCGCTGACCCGGCGGCCGGTCAGCCGGTCCCGTCGCCCCGGGTGAGCGCGTGCGCGAGCAGGAACACCGCCAGGTCGGCGAGGGCGGCGGCGGTCTGCGCGACGGGGGCGCCGGGCAGGACGATGTGGCTGATCACCAACCGGACGACCGAGTCCGTGGCGAACGCGACGGCGTCGCGGTCGGCGCCCGGCAGCACGCCGTCGGCCCACTCCAGCAGCACCTCGGTGGCCTCGGTCAGGACCAGCTCCGACCGGGTGGTGAGGTAGGGCAGCAGGTCGTCCGAGCCGCCCCGGGAGCTGGTCAGGACGGCCTTGATCAGCGGGTCGTCGGCCGCCTGCGTGAGGGTGTGCGAGATGGTGGCGTGCGCGGCGGCCCGCACGTCGTCGCCGTGGGCGCGCAGCAGGGCACGTACGTCGCCGACGAACCGGTCGACCTCCCGCCGGGCGAGCGCCTCGGCCAGCCCCGCCTTGGTGCCGAACTCGTTGTAGACCGTCTGCCGGCTGACCCCCGCAGTGCGCGCGACGGCACCCATCCGGACGCCGTCCCAGCCGGTCGCGATGGTCAATGCCCGGGCGGCCTCGACGATCGCGTCCCGGGAACGGGTGCCGTCCCTCACCTCACCCATGGTGGTCGAATCCTAGCCCGGCCGCACCGACCGGCACGGCGGAGACCGCCGACGTCGCGCCCGATGACGTCGTCCCTTCGGCCGACGCATAGGATGTGCGGTCATGGCACGCGTGCTCACTCCCCGTGCGGAGGACTTTCCCCGCTGGTACCAGGACCTGATCGCCAAGGCGAAGCTGGCCGACAACGGCCCGGTCCGGGGGACCATGGTCATCCGCCCGGCCGGCTACGCCATCTGGGAGCGGATGCAGGCCGAGATGGACGCCCGGATCAAGGCGGCGGGCGCGGAGAACGCGTACTTCCCGCTCTTCATTCCGGAGAGCTACCTCAAGCGCGAGGCCGAGCACGTCGAGGGCTTCTCGCCGGAGCTGGCGGTGGTCACCCACGGCGGTGGCAAGCAGCTCGCCGAGCCGGTGGTGGTGCGCCCCACCAGCGAGACCGTCATCGGCGAGTTCATGGCCAAGTGGATCGACTCCTACCGGGACCTGCCGCTGCTGCTCAACCAGTGGGCCAACGTGGTCCGCTGGGAGCTGCGCCCCCGGATCTTCCTGCGCACCAGCGAGTTCCTCTGGCAGGAGGGGCACACCGCGCACGCGACCCGCGAGGACGCCCGCGCCTACGCCCGCCGGATCCTGCACGAGGCGTACGAGGACCTGATGGTCAACGTGCTCGGCATCCCGGTGGTCGTCGGCCTGAAGACGGCCCGCGAGCGCTTCGCCGGCGCCACCGCCACCTACACCTGCGAAGGCATGATGGGTGACGGCAAGGCCCTCCAGCTCGGCACCAGCCACGAGCTGGGGCAGAACTTCGCCAAGGCCTTCGACATCAGCTACTCGTCGGCCGAGGGCGGCCGGGAGCACGCCTGGACGACCTCCTGGGGCACCTCGACCCGGATGCTCGGCGGCCTGATCATGTGCCACGGCGACGACAACGGCCTGCGCGTGCCGCCGAAGCTGGCGCCCGTGCAGGCGTACGTCATGGTGGTCAAGGACGGCGAGGGCGTCGGTGAGGCGGCGGCCAAGCTGCGCGACGCGTTGCGCGACGCGGGCGTCCGGGTCGCGCTCGACGACCGCACCGACACCCCGTTCGGCCGCCGGGCCGTCGACGCCGAGCTGCGCGGCTATCCCGTACGCGTCGAGGTCGGCCCCCGCGACCTGGCCGCCGGCAACGCGGTCGTGGTCCGGCGCACGGACGGCTCGAAGTCCCCGACGCCGGTGGCCGACGTGGTGACCGCCGTGCTGGCCGCCCTCGACGCCGACCAGCGGGCCCTGCACGACCAGGCGCTGGCCCACCGGAAGTCCCGCACGGTCGAGGTGTCGACCCTCGCCGAGGCGATCGAGGCGGCGGCCACCGGCTGGGCCATGGTGCCGTGGTCGGCGGTCGGCGTGCAGGGCGAGGCGGAGGCGAACGGCCAGGGCGTCACCGTGCGCTGCCTGCTGCGCGCCGACGGCTCGGTGCCCGACTCCGAGGACGAGCCCGACCTGGTCGCCATCCTGGCCCGCGCGTACTGAGTCCCGTCGCACCCCTCAGGTGTCGCGGCAGCTCGCTCAGGCGTCAGGAAGGGACCCTTCCTGACGCCTGAGGTAGCGGAAGGGTCCCTTCCTCGCACCTCGGAGCGGTGGGCGGGAGCGGGGGGCCTGGGCCGGTAGGGTCGGTCCGTGAGATTCGAACCTGGGCGGCTGATCGTGCACCGCAACGTGCGCCGGGGCCGGATCGGCTGGGTACGCACCGCGCGGGTGGTCAGCGACGACGACCGGGGCCTGCTGCTCTGGGTGCCCCGCGACTCCCCGGTCGCGAGCGAGGTCACCGAGGCCGGGCTGGGCATGCGGGCGGTGCCGTTCAGCGAGTGGATCTCCTCGTCGTACCGCCTGGCCACCGGCCGGTGGGACGGCCCCTCCGTGCTCAAGTTCCTGCCCACCGGGGCGGCCCACTCCGTGTGGTGGTTCCGCGACGCGCACGACCGCTTCGCCACCTGGTACGTCAACCTGGAGGAGCCCGGGGTGCGCTGGGACGACGGCACGCTCGCCGGCGTCGACATGGTGGACCAGGACCTCGACGTGGTCGTCCGCCCCGACCTGGGCTGGGAGTGGAAGGACGAGGGGGAGTTCGCCGAGCGGCTCGCCTTCCCCGACCACTACTGGGTGACCGACGCCGACGCGGTCCGCGCCGAGGGGAAGCGGGTGATCGCGCTGGCCGAGGCGGGGGAGTTCCCGTTCGACGGCACCTGGTGCGACTTCACCCCGCCGCCCGACTGGACCGTCCCCGACGGGTTGCCGCCCGGCTGGGACCGCCCCCCGGTGCGCTGACCCGGCCCGACCGGCCCGCGTACCGCCCCCGACCGGCGGGGCCGGCCGCCGGCCGGCGACTGTGCTTTCGGTCACTTCTGCCGCCCGGCGGGTGACCGAGGGTGGTCCGGTGTGAGCGATCGGGGCCCGATCTGGCAGAATGGCTGGCTGGTATCCGGCGCGCGTCCGGCGCCCTCTAACCCGGGCACGTCGCCAGTCCACCGAGCAGTCTCCGGCCCAACCCCACTGTGCCGGTCGACACTCACCCGTGCACCGCCCGTACCGGGCAGGTGAGATCGCAACAGGAGCGAAACAACTGTGGCCGTAAAGATCCGGCTCCTGCGGATGGGCAAGATCCGCAACCCGCAGTACCGCATCGTCATCGCCGACTCGCGCACCAAGCGCGACGGCCGGGCGATCGAGTTCGTCGGGGTCTACCAGCCGAAGGAAGACCCTTCGGTGATCGAGGTCAAGTCGGAGCGGGTCCAGTACTGGCTGTCCGTCGGCGCCCAGCCGAGCGAGGCGGTGCAGCGGCTGCTGGAGCTGACCGGTGACTGGCAGAAGTTCAAGGGCCTGCCGGCCCCGCCGCCGCTGAAGGTCGCCCCGGAGCGGGTCAACCGCACCGCGGCGTACGAGGCCGAGGCGAAGGCCGCCGCCGGGCTGGCCGAGGCGCCGGCGAAGCCGGCCAAGAAGGCCGCCAAGGCTGAGGCTCCGGCCGAGGCGCCGAAGACCGAGGCTCCGGCCGAGGCCCCGGCTGCCGCTGCCGACGCCGGTGAGCAGGCCTGACATGCCTCTGCGTCCGGCGTTGGAGCACCTGGTCAAGGGCATCGTCGACCACCCCGATGACGTACGCGTCCGGATGGTCGACTCCCGTCGGGGCAAGCGGCTGGAAGTCCGCGTGCACCCGGAGGACCTCGGCACGGTGATCGGGCGGTCCGGCCGGACCGCCAAGGCGCTGCGCCAGGTGATCGGCTCCATCGGCGGGCGCGGCGTACGCGTCGACATCGTCGACTCGTACTGATGCTGCTCGTCGTCGGCAGGGTCGGCAAGCCGCACGGCATCCGCGGTGAGGTCACCGTGGAGGTGCGGACCGACGAGCCCGAAGCGCGGTTCGCCCCAGGCATGGTGCTGCGCAC
>NZ_JBEZEV010000130.1:0-13222 GCF_040649055.1 Micromonospora sp. NPDC049060 | reverse complement strand
CGTGCTTGCGGGCGCCGATGTAGAGGTACATCACGTAGGAGATCGCGGCGAGCACGATGGGGAACGCGATGTGCGAGTTCGGCTCGTCCGTTCCACCCGCACACCCGCGCCCCGGCTCGGTCGGTGCCGGGCCGGGGCGCTGGTGTGCCAGGGGTCGGCGGGGTCAGGCGCCGGAGGTGACGCGGTAGGCGTCGAAGACGCCGTCCACCTTGCGGACCGCCGCCAGCAGGTGGCCCAGGTGCTTCGGGTCCGCCATCTCGAAGCTGAATCGGCTCACCGCCACCCGGTCGCGGGTGGTGGTGACCGTGGCGGAGAGGATGTTCACCCGCTCCTCGGAGAGCACCCGGGTCACGTCGGCGAGCAGCTTGTGCCGGTCCAGCGCCTCGACCTGGATGGCGACCAGGAACGTCGACGCCGAGGTGAGCTTCCAGCTCACCTCGACCACCCGCTCGGCCTGTGCCCGCAGGTCCTCGGCGTTGGCGCAGTCGTCGCGGTGCACGCTCACGCCGCCGGAGCGGGTGACGAAGCCGAAGACCGAGTCCGGCGGCACCGGCGTGCAGCAGCGCGCCAGCTTGATCCACACGTCGCTGACCCCGCGTACCACCACGCCCGGGTCGGCGCTGCTCTGCCGGCTGCGGGGCGGACGGGTGGCGACGGCGGTCTCGGCGATGTCCTCCGCCGCGCCCTCCTCGCCGCCGTACGCGGCCATCAGCTTCTGCACCACCGACTGGGCGGAGACCTGGCTGTCGCCGACCGCCGCGTAGAGGGAGGCCACGTCGGCCAGGTGCAGGTCCCGGGCGATCGCCATCAGCGCGTCGGAGGTGAGCATCCGCTGCAACGGCATGCCCTGCTTGCGCATCGCCTTGACGATCGCGTCCTTGCCGGCCTCGATCGCCTCCTCGCGCCGCTCCTTGTTGAAGTACTGCCGGATCTTCGTGCGCGCCCGCGGGCTCTTGACGAAGCCCAGCCAGTCCTGCGTCGGGCCGGCCGTGTCGGACTTCGACGTGAAGATCTCGATCACGTCGCCGTTGGACAGCGTCGATTCGAGCGGCACCAGCTTGCCGTTGACCCGCGCCCCGATGCACTTGTGCCCGACCTCGGTGTGCACCGCGTACGCGAAGTCCACAGGCGTCGAACCGGTCGGCAGCGGGATGACGTCACCCTTCGGGGTGAAGACGTACACCTCCTGGCTGGACAGGTCGAAACGCAGCGCGTCGAGGAACTCGCTCGGGTCGGCCGCCTCCCGCTGCCAGTCCAGCAGTTGGCGCAGCCACGTCATCTCGTCGATGTGCGCGGGCGGGCCGACGATCTGGGTGCCCTTGTGCTCCTTGTACTTCCAGTGCGCGGCGATGCCGAACTCGGCGGTGCGGTGCATCGCGTACGTGCGGATCTGCATCTCCACCGGCTTGCCGGTGGGCCCGATGACCGTCGTGTGCAACGACTGGTACATGTTGAACTTGGGCATCGCGATGTAGTCCTTGAACCGGCCCGGCACCGGCTGCCAGTTGGCGTGGATCACGCCCAGCGCCGCGTAGCAGTCCCGCACCGTGTCGACCAGGATCCGCACCCCGACCAGGTCGTAGATGTCGTTGAAGTCGCGACCCCGCACGATCATCTTCTGGTAGATCGAGTAGAGGTGCTTCGGCCGCCCGGTGGTCTCCGCCTTGATCTTGGCGGCCTTCAGGTCGGTCTGCACCTTCTGCGTCACCTGGCGCAGCAGCGCCTCCCGCTGCGGCTGGTGCTCGCCGATCAGCCGGTTGATCTCCTCGTAGCGCTTCGGGAAGAGCGTGCCGAAGGCGAGATCCTCCAGCTCCCACTTGATCGTGTTCATACCCAGCCGGTGGGCCAGCGGGGCCAGGATCTCCAGCGTCTCCTTCGCCTTCTGCTCCTGCTTCGGGCGGGGCAGGAAGGTGAGGGTACGCATGTTGTGCAGCCGGTCGGCCAGCTTGATCACCAGCACCCGCGGGTCCTTGGCCATCGCGACGACCATCTTGCGGATCGTCTCGGCCTTGGCCGCGTCGCCCAGCTTGACCTTGTCGAGCTTGGTCACCCCGTCGACCAGCAGCGCCACCTCGCCGCCGAAGTCGGCCCGCATCTGGTCGAGGGTGTATTCCGTGTCCTCGATCGTGTCGTGCAGGAGCGCGGCGACCAGGGTGGTGGTGTCCATGCCCAGGTTGGCCAGGATCGTGGCGACCGCGAGCGGGTGGGTGATGTAGGGGTCGCCGGACTTGCGGTACTGCCCGGAGTGCCAGCGGGCCGCCGTGTCGAAGGCGCGCTGGAGCAGCCGCGCGTCCGCCTTGGGATGGGCGTCCCGGTGGGTCGAGATCAGCGGCTCCAGCACCTCGCTGACCTGCGAGGACTGCCACGGCGCGTTGAACCGCGCCAGCCGCGCCCGGACCCTGCGGCCGGTGGGCGCGGTGGAGAGCGCGAAACCGGCGCTCGGCATGTGGTCGCCGACGACGTCGGCGGGGAACGGAAGCAGGACCCCCTCGGCCGCCGCGCCCGCGCCGCCGGCCGTGGCCGTCGGCGTGTCGGGGCGTACGGGCTCGGCCGGGACGGTCACGCCAGGGCCCGCCTCCGGGGCCTGCGCGTCACCGTTGGGTGCGGTCGCCGAGCCGTCCGCGTCGCCTGTCGGGTACACCGTGCCCTCCACCGGAGGGGCGACATCGTGGGACACCGGCCTCCTCACCGCTCGCCGGGAAGTCACCGACCGTGCGCCGGCCGGCCTGGTCTCGCGCCGCCCGGACGGGTCCCGCCCGGTCAGCAAAGGGCAATGCTACCCGCACGCACGGTGCCCCGCCGCTCCGCCGGACGGTCCGCACCGGGTCCGCCCGACGGTCGGCGGGGTCAAACGGTCAACAGGGCATGCACCGGGCGCGGGGCCAGCCGCTCCCGGCCGCCGAGGAAGGCGAGCTCCAGCAGGACGGTGAAGCCTGCCACGGTCCCGCCGGCCCGCTCCACCAGGTCCAGCGTCGCCTCGGCGGTGCCGCCCGTGGCAAGAACGTCGTCCACCACCAGCACCCGGTGCCCGGCCGTGAAGGCGTCCTCGTGCACCTCCAGCGTGGCCTCGCCGTACTCCAGGGCGTAGGAGGCCGAGTAGGCCGGACGGGGCAGCTTGCCGGCCTTGCGCACCGGCACGACGCCGACCCCGGTCGCGTACGCGATGGCGGCAGCGACCACGAACCCGCGCGCCTCGATGCCGACGACGGCGTCGAACGACTCCCGCCCGTGGTACGCGACGATCCCGTCGATCACCTGACGGAACGTGTCGCCGTCGGCGAACAGCGGCATCAGGTCCTTGAACATGACGCCGGGCTTCGGGAAGTCGGGCACGTCGAGCACCCGGCTGGCGACCAGCGCGGCGGTGGCCGGGCCGCTGTCTCCCCGTACCCCGGTGCTGTGGGTCTCCGTCACGGCAGTTCCGCTCCCCTTCACGACGACGGCGTCCTGCATGCTGCTCGCACAGCATGAAGGACGCCGTCGGATCGGTTCCTACCGGGTCTGCCCGGCCCGGCTCAGCGCCGCTTGCCGCCACCCGGCCGGTTGCCACCGCCGCCGGCGGGTCGGCCGCTCCGGGCGCCGGTCGGGCGCTTCCCGGCCGGTCGGGCGCCCACCCGCGGCGCCGCGCCGGCCAGCGCGGCCGACTCCGGGTCGACCGGCTCGTCGTCGGACTCGTCGGTACGCGGGGCGGTGCCCTTGCCGGTGACCTCGCCCCGGGCGATCGCGCCCCGGCGGGCCATTACCCGCTTGTTGTGCGCCTGGATGCGCGGATCGTAGTTCTTGAGCAGCACCAGCAGCGGCGTGGCCAGCAGGATCGAGGTCAGGAACGCCACCGCCATACCGACGAAGAGCACCAGGCCCAGGTCCTTCAGAGTGCCCGCGCCGAGCAGGCCGGCACCGATGAAGAGCAGACCGCCGACCGGCAGCAGCGCGACCACCGACGTGTTCAGCGACCGCATGAGGCTCTGGTTGATCGCCAGGTTGGCGGCCTCGCCGTACGTCTGGTTGTTGTTGGCGGTGATGCCGCGGGTGTTCTCCTGCACCTTGTCGAAGACCACCACCACGTCGTAGAGCGCGAAGCCCAGGATCGTGAGGAAGCCGATGACCGTCGACGGGGTGACCTCGAAGCCGACAAGCGAGTAGATGCCGGCGGTGAGGACCAGGTTCATGATCAGCGAGGCGACGGCCGCGACCGCCATCCGCCACTCGAAGCGCAGGATCAGGTAGACCATCACCACCGCGATGAAGATGACCAGACCGAGCAGCGCCCGGGAGGTGACCTGGCTGCCCCACGCCTCGCTGACCTGGTTGCCGCTGATGGCGGCGGCGTCGATGCCGAACTCCCGGGCGATCTCGTCCTTGACGGCGTTGGACTGCTCGGTGTCGAGCTGGCTGGTGCGCACCTCGTAGAAGTCGCCGCCGGTGCCGCCGACCTTCTGCGTGGTGACCACCTCGGCGCCGTCGGCGGCCGTGTCGAGGGCCTCCTGGACCTTCAACTCGGTCTGATCCAGCGTGCCGACGCTGGCCGGGATCTGGAACGAGTTGCCGCCGGCGAACTCGATGCCGAGGCTGAAGCCGCGCAGCCCGAAGCTGAGCAGCGACAGCAGGATCAGCGCGAGCGCGACGCCGAACCAGAGCTTGCGCCGACCGATGATGTCGAGGCCGGCCTCGCCACGGTAGAGGCGGCTCGCGAGACCACTCTTTGCCATCTCAGGCCTCCTTCACGCGCGGGTTGCGGGGCTTGGCCGGCTCGGCCGTCCGGGGCGGGAGCGCCCGGCCGAGGCCGCTGACCCGCGGGGACAGGAACGCGGAGGTGCGGGCGAACATCGTCATGATCGGGTGCCGGAAGAGGAACACCACGACGAGGTCCAGCACCGTGGCCAGGCCGAGGGCGAACGCGAAGCCCTTCACCGTGCCGACCGAGACCACGTAGAGCACCACCGCCGACATCAGCGTGATCGCGTTGGCCGAGATGATCGTGCGGCGGGCCCGGATCCAGGCGCGTGGCACCGCGCTGCGCGGGCTGCGCCCCTCGCGGATCTCGTCCTTGAGCCGCTCGAAGTAGATGACGAACGAGTCCGCCGCCACACCCAGTGACACGATCATGCCGGCGATGCCGGCGAGGGTGAGGGTGAAGCCGATCTGCCGGCCCAGCACCACCAGCGCGCCGAAGACCAGCAGCGCCGAGAGAACCAGGCTCAGGAAGATGACCGAGCCGAGCAGGCGGTAGTAGAAGAACGAGTAGACGATGACCAGCAGCATGCCGATGCCCGCCGCGAGCAGACCCGCCCGCAGGTGGCTGGCACCCAGGGTGGCGGTGACGTTCTGCTGCTCCTGCGCCTCGAAGGTCACCGGCAGCGCGCCGTAGCGCAGCTGGCCGGCCAGGGCGCTGGCGTCCTTCTGGTTGAAGTTGCCGGTGATCTGCGAGTTGCCCGTCAGCACGCCCTGGATCTCGGGCGAGGAGACGATCTCGTTGTCGAGCACGACGGCGACACGGCACTTGCCGTCCTGGCCGAGGGCGGTGGCGTCGCAGGCCTGTCCCTCGTTGTTGAACGCCTCGCGGGTCAGGTTGGTCCACTTGGTCTGGCCGTCGCCCGTGAAGTCGAGGCTCACCACCCACTGGCTGGTCTGGTCCAGCACCGCGCTGGCGCCCTTGACGTCGGTGCCCAGCACCTTCGCCTGGTCGAGCAGGTACTTCGCCACGCCGTCCTCGCAGGCCACCGCCTGCTGGTCGGCGGCCGAGATCGACGCCGGCGGGCGCTTGTCGAGCTGGGCGCAGCTGATCTGCGGCACGTTGAACTGCACCGCCGCCGGCAGCACCGCGACCTCGCGCGGGTCGAGAGCCGCGAACGGCTTGAGCTTCTCCGCCAGCGACGGGTCGGCGGCCAGGTCGGCCGGGGCCTGGAGACCGCTCGCGGCCGCCCAGGCGGCGGCGCCGACCTTCTGCTCGACGGCCTTGCGCTGCTCCTCGACGCTCTGCGGCACGGGCTCGCCGCTGGTGCTCGGCGCCGGGGCGGCGGCCGAGGGCGTGGCGCTCGGTGCGGCCGACGCGCTGGCGCTCGGGGCCGGGGCCATGCCGCCCTGACCGCCGCTGGGCGACGCGGTCGCCTTCGGCGCGGCGCTGCCCGACGGGGCGGCGCTGCCCGAGGGCTTCGCGCTGCCCGACGGGGCCGGGGCCGCGCTGCCCGACGGGGCCGGGGTGGCGGCGGGCGGCGGGGCGGTGGCCGCGCCGCTGCCGTCGGCGGCCTTGAGCACCTTGCGGAAGCGCAGCTCGGCGGCGTCGCCCACCTCGGTCAGGTCGCGGTTCTCGCCAGGCAGGGAGATCACGATGTTGCGGTTGCCCTCGGTGACCACCTCGGCCTCGGCGACGCCGAAGGCGTTGACCCGGCTCTCGATGATCTGGCGGGCCTCTTCGAGGTTCTCCGCCGTCGGGGCTTGGCCGCCGATGCTGTTGGTCGCCTCCAGCGTCAGCCGGGTGCCGCCGACGAGGTCCAGGCCGAGCTTGGGCTCGAGCCGGTCCTTCCACCCGCCGCTGGCGCCGCCCGCGAAGAACACCAAAAGATAGAGGACGACGAAGATGAGCCCGAGCACGGCCAGTTGCCGTCCGGGGCGCATCTGTCCCTGAGGTGGTGCCACGGCTGTCCTGTCTCCCTGTACGGTCGCGCCGCTGGTGCGGCGGGTGTCGGCCGGTCCGGCCGGCGGGTCCGACGGGCCGGCGTCGGAGGCCGGCATCCGGCTCCGGGCTCGGCGTGGGGGCGCCGGGCGGAACGGGACGAGCCGGCTTCCGGCGTCGGGCCCAACTATCCAGTTTTCACGTCGCCTCCGCTGCCCCGTCGGGGAAAGTCGTCACCGGAGTCCGGCGACGACCACTCCGCGCGGGGCGGGAGCGACAGTCATTCCTTGACGACGTCCGCGTCCTCGACGACCGGCTCGTCGGCGGGGCGCTCCGCCTGGCTGACGACCCGGGCGATGGCCGGACGGGCGTAGCGGGTCTGCACACCGGGCGCGACCTCGAGCAGGACGGTGTCGTCGTCCACGCCGGTGACCGTGCCGTAGAGGCCACCGATGGTGACCACCTCGTCGCCGGGCGAGAGGGCGGACTGCATGGACTCCGCCTCACGGCGGCGCTTCTGCTGCGGGCGGATCATCATGAAGTACATGACGCCGAAGAGCAGAGCGATCATGAGGATCGGCGTCAGGCTGCCGGCACCCCCGCCGCCCTCTGCTGCGTAAAGCACGGTGAAAGACCTTCCCATTGGCCCCCAGCCCGGCGCGGGCGCGCCGGAGCGGAAGCGGATTCTCACGTCCTGTACAGACCGGCGCGAGTCTAATCCCTGCACCTGGGAACGCCGAATGCGGCACAGATCACGTTCACATCACGGCTGATCGACATCCGTCGAGAACAGATCGGGCACCGCAGGAGCATTCGTGCCAAATATACCATTCGGCGGCGTACGGCCCAGATGCCGCCAGGCGGCCTCCGTGGCGACCCGGCCGCGCGGCGTACGGGCCAGCAGGCCGGCCCGGACCAGGAACGGCTCGCAGACCTCCTCCACCGTGTCCGGCTGCTCACCCACCGCCACGGCCAGCGTGGACAGGCCGACCGGCCCGCCCCGGAACGAGTCGACGAGCGCGGTCAGCACCGCCCGGTCCAGCCGGTCGAGGCCCAGCGCGTCGACGTCGTACACCTTGAGGGCGGCCCGGGCGGTCTCCAGGGTGACCACGCCGTCGGCCCGGACCTCGGCGAAGTCGCGGACCCGGCGCAGCAGGCGGTTGGCGATCCGGGGCGTGCCCCGGGAGCGGCCGGCGACCTCGGCGGCGCCGTCGTCGGTGATCGGCACGCCGAGGATCCGGGCCGAGCGGCGCAGCAGCACCTCCAGGTCGGCCGGCGAATAGAAGTCGAGGTGCGCGACGAAGCCGAACCGGTCGCGCATCGGCCCGGTGAGCAGGCCGGAGCGGGTGGTCGCGCCGACCAGGGTGAACGGTTCGACGTCCAGCGGGATCGCCGTCGCGCCCGGACCCTTGCCGACGATCACGTCGACCCGGAAGTCCTCCATCGCGCTGTAGAGCAACTCCTCGGCCGGCTTGGCGATCCGGTGGATCTCGTCGATGAAGAGCACGTCGCCCTCGGCGAGACTGGTCAGGATCGCCGCCAGGTCGCCCGAGCGCTCGATCGCCGGGCCGCTGGTCACCCGGATGCCCGAGCCCAGCTCGGCGGCGACGATGTTGGCCAGGGTGGTCTTACCCAAGCCGGGCGGCCCCGAGAGGAGGATGTGGTCGGGCGGGGAGCCGCGCCGCATCGCGCCCTGCAGCAGCAGGTCGAGCTGGTCGCGGACCCGGTGCTGGGCGATGAACTCCTCCAGCCGCTTCGGCCGGACCGTGGCCTCCGCGTCGAGGTCGGCGTCGTGCACGTACGCGGAGACCAGCCCGCCGTCGGGCCCCGTCACCGGGTGCGGCCCAGCAACCGGATGGCCTGCTTGAGCAGGACCGGCACCGGCGGCACGTCACCGTCGATGGTCTCCGCGACGGCGGCCACCGCCTGGTCGGCCTGCCCGGCCGTCCAACCGAGCCCGACCAGCGCCTGGCGGACCTGCTCCGGCCAGGCCCCGCCGGTGACCCCGGCCGCGCCGTCGGCGCCGACCGGCACCGGGCCGACGCGGTCGCGCAGCTCCAGGACCAGGCGCTCCGCGCCCTTCTTGCCGATGCCGGGCACCCGGGTCAGCGCGGCGGTGTCGGCGTTGGCGATCGCCTTGCGCACCGCGTCGGGGGTGTGCACGGCGAGGACGGCCTGGGCCAGCCGGGGGCCGACACCGCTGGCGGTCTGGAGCAGCTCGAACAGCTGCTTGGCGTCGTCGTCGGCGAAGCCGTAGAGGGTGAGCGAATCCTCGCGGACGACCAGGCTGGTGGCCAGCCGGGCGGGCTGGCCGATGCGCAGGTCGGCGAGGGTGCCCGGAGCGCACTGCACCGCCAGGCCCACCCCGCCGACCTCCACCACGGCGTGATCCGGACCGGTCGCGGTCACCACCCCGCGCACGCTGGCGATCATCTGGCTCCTCCTCGTCGTACCCGGTCGGCCGCGGCGGCCAGCTTGGAGCGCGTCCCGCCGCGCCACACGTGACAGATGGCCAGGGCCAGGGCGTCGGCGGCGTCCGCCGGCCTCGGCGGCTCGGCCAGCCGCAGCAGCCGGGTGACCATGGCGGTCATCTGCGCCTTGTCGGCCTGGCCGGAACCGGTCACGGCGGCCTTCACCTCGCTGGGCGTGTAGGTCTGCACGGGCAGCCCGGCGCGGGCGCCGGCGAGCACGGCGATCCCGCTGGCCTGGGCGGTGCCCATCACGGTGCGGACGTTGTGCTGGCTGAAGACCCGCTCGACGGCGACGCTGTCGGGCCGGTGCTCGGCGACCAGGTCGGTGAGCGAACGGTCCAGGTGCAGCAGGCGCAGCGCCAGGTCGTCGTCCGGATCGGTGTGGACGACGTAGTAGGCGATCAGCGTGCAGGGGCGCCCCGGCACACCCTCGACCACGCCGACCCCGCACCGGGTCAGCCCCGGGTCGACGCCCAGCACCCGCACGCCGCCTCCTCCCCCAGCCGCCAGCGAGACCCCAGCCGCCAGCAGTACGTGTGTTCGACACCCTACCGAGCCGGGCGACACCCCGCCGCCGGGGACACGCCGGGCGCGCCGACACGCCGCGCGGGGCGCGGGGCGGCCACACATGCCGGGCGGTGAGTATGTGTCGCCGGCCCATGTGCGCCCGGACACACAGCTCGTAACTTCATGCGCCATGACGGCAGAACCCGTGGCGGTCCCCCACGTCGTACACGTCGACCTCGCTGGTCGTACCGCCCTGGTGACCGGGGGCGGGAGCGGCATCGGCCGGGCCTGCGCCCTGCGGCTGGGCGCCGCCGGCGCGGAGGTCCTGGTGGTGGACCGCAACATCGAGGCGGCCAAGGCGGTGGCGGCGGAGGCCGGCGGGCGGGCCGAGGGCGTGGACCTGGCCGACCCGGACGCGGTGGACCGCCTCGACGCCGACGTGGACATCGTGGTGAACAACGCGGGCCTGCAGCACGTGGCGCCGGTGCAGGAGTTCTCCGCGGAGCGCTTCGCCCACCTGCACCGGGTGATGGTGGAGGCGCCGTTCCTGATCATCCGTCGGGCGCTACCGCACATGTACGCCAGGGGCTGGGGGCGGATCGTGAACATCTCCTCGGTGCACGGGTTGCGCGCCTCGCCGTACAAGTCGGCGTACGTCTCCGCCAAGCACGCGCTGGAGGGGCTGTCGAAGGTGGTCGCGCTGGAGGGCGCCCCGCACGGCGTGACCGCCAACTGCATCAACCCGGCGTACGTGCGCACCGCGCTGGTGGAGAGCCAGATCGCCGACCAGGCCGCCAGCCACGGCATCCCCGAGAGCGAGGTGGTCGAGAAGATCATGTTGGCGCGGGCGGCGATCAAGCGGCTGATCGAGCCGGAGGAGGTGTCCGAACTCGTGGCGTACCTCTGCTCGCCGCCGGCGGCGTTCATCACGGGCGCGTCCATCGCGCTCGACGGGGGCTGGACGGCGAACTAGTGGCAAGCCGCACAATGTCGGTCATGTCGTCACCGGTGGAGTTCCTGGAGCTGCTCGCCCGCGAGGCCGCCGCGGTGGAGTTCGAGGGGCCGCTCATCGCCGCGCGCGCCGCCGGGCTGTCGCCCGCGCGGCTCGCCGAGCTGGAGCAGGCCAAGACGGTGGCGCTGCGGGTCCGCGCGCTGCTGGAACGCCGCCGCCGCCGGGAGGTCGAGCTCTCCGGGCTGTACGACACGGTCAGCGACCTGGCCGGGCTGCGCGACCTGGACGACGTGCTGCGCGCGATCGTGCACCGGGCGCGCAACCTGCTCGGCGCGGACGTGGCCTACATGACGCTCGACGACGAGGAGCGCGGCGACACGTACATGCGGGTGACCGACGGCTCGGTCTCCGCCCGCTTCCAGCAGCTGCGGCTGCCGATGGGCGCGGGCCTGGGCGGCCTGGTGGCCCAGTCCGGCGCCCCGTACGTCACCGCGAACTACCCGGAGGACGACCGCTTCCACCACACCGGCGAGATCGACGCCGGCGTGGGCGAGGAGGGCCTCGTGGCCATCCTCGGGGTGCCGCTGCGGCTCGGCTCGACCTCGATCGGGGTGCTCTACGCGGCCAACCGCTCGGCCCGGCCGTTCGTCCGCGAGGAGGTGGCGCTGCTGGTCTCCCTCGCCGCGCACGCGGCGGTGGCGATCGACACCGCGCGGCTGCTCGCGGAGACGCAGGCCGCGCTGGAGGAGCTGTCGGCGGCCAACACCACCATCCGGGCGCACAGCAGCTCCGTGGAGCGGGCCGCCGCGGCGCACGACCGGATGACCGCGCTGGTACTGCGCGGGGGCGGCGTGGAGGACGTCGCCGCGGCGGTCACCGACGTGCTCGGCGGGGCGCTGCTGGCGCTCGACGCGGAGGGCCGGCTGCTGGCCCGGGTCGGCGAGATCGAGGAGCCGGACCGGGCGGACATGGTGGAGGCGGTGGCCGCGTCGCGTACGGAGGGCCGCAGCGTGCGCCGGGGCCGGCTCTGGTACGCCGCCGTGGTGGCCGGGGCGGAGAACATGGGCGCGCTGGTGCTGCGCCCCGACGACGAGCTGGTCGACGCCGACCAGCGCATCCTGGAGCGGGCGTCGCTGGTGACGGCGCTGCTGCTGCTGTTCCGGCGTACCGTCGCCGAGGCGGAGGGGCGGGTCCGGGGCGAGCTGCTCGACGACCTGATCGCCCGGCCGCTGCGGGACACCGACGCGCTGCGCAGCCGGGCCCGCCGGCTCGGGGTGGACCTGGACGCCCCCCACGTGCTCGTGGCGGTCGGCGACGACGCCATCGCCGCCACCGGCTCGGCCCGGCAGCGGGTGCTCTCCTGGGCCACCACGTACGCCTCGACCCGGGGCGGGCTGGCCGCCGCCCGCGACGGGCGGGTGGTGCTGATGCTGCCCGGGCAGGACGCGGGCGGCAGCGCCCGGGCGGTGGCCCGGGACCTGTCCCGGGTGACCGGCCGGCCGGTGACCGCCGGGTCGAGCGGCCCGTCGACGGGACCGGCGTCGCTGGCCGCGACGTTCGCCGAGGCGGAGCGGTGCCTGACCGCCCTGGGTGCGCTGGGCCGCTCGGGGCAGGGGGCGAGCACGGCCGAGCTGGGCTTCGTCGGGCTGCTGCTGGGCGCGGTCGGCGACGGGGGCGACAAGGACGTCAACCGGTTCCTGACCGCCACCGTCGGGCCCGTCGTCGACTACGACGCCCGGCGGGGCACCGCGCTGGTGCGGACCCTGGAGGCGTACTTCGGGGTGGGCGGCAGCCTCGCCCGGGCCGCCGAGCTGCTGCACGTGCACGTCAACACGGTCACCCAGCGGCTGGAACGGGTCGGGCAGCTGCTCGGCGCGGACTGGCAGAAGCCGGAGCGGGCGCTGGAGGTGCAGCTGGCCCTGCGCCTGCACCGCCTGCGTACGCCCGCCGCCTGACGGCCCGCGCACCCGGGCGCCGACGGACCTGGCCGCAGCACGACCGACAGGCGTCCGGCCGCCGGGGCCGCCGCCAGGCGAGGCGGGGCCGTCAGCGGGCGCGGATGCCGTCCAGGACGCCGTCGACGATGCGCTGCGGCAGGGTCGCCTCGTCGAGGTCGGGGTGCCAGCGCATGACGCGCTGCACCAGCATCGGGCCGGTCAGCATCGCCATGACCACCTCGACGTCGAGATCCGCGCGCAGCTCGCCGGAGCGCATCCCGCGCCGCAGCACCTCGCGCATCATCTCCCGCCGCGGCTCGATGATGTTCTGGTAGAGCTGGTACTGCTCGGGGCTGCGGTTGACCTCCGGGACCAGGCAGGGCATGATCCGCGCCGCCCGCGGGTCGATGTGGTTGCCGACCGCGCCGACCAGCAGGATCAGGTCGTCGCGGACCGAGTGGCCGGCGGGCTCCGGCGGGGTGCCCTTGAGCGTACGCAGGGCGTCGCGCAGCAGCGCGTCCTTGCCCGGCCAGCGGCGGTAGATGGTGGCCTTGCCGACCCCGGCGCGGGCGGCGATCGCCTCGATCGAGATCGCCTCGATCGTGCTGCCGTCGGCGAGCAGGTCGAGGGCGGCCTCGACGATCGCCTCGCCCAGTGGGAGCACACCGGCGAGCTGAACGGCCAGATCGAGGAGGCGTTCACCGGCCACGAGCTGGTCACGGTCTTCGGCCGGCAGCGCGAG
>NZ_JBEZEV010000129.1:0-13238 GCF_040649055.1 Micromonospora sp. NPDC049060 | reverse complement strand
TTCTCCTCGATGAGACGGGCAAGCTCGCGCTCGGCGCCGCGGGGTCGGCTACGCGGAAGCCTGGTACGTCGACTGCATCTTGTGCGAGAACCACTCGCCGACGGTCACCCGGTCGAGCCCGGCCTCGGCGCTCTCCTGGGCCAGCGGGCGCATGGGCTCGATGGTGGTGTCGTGGTTGGGCAGGTAGAAGAAGGGGATGGAGACGCGCGACGGCGCGTCCGTCCCCTCCGGGTTGACCACCCGGTGCACGGTCGACGCCCACCGGCCGCCGGTCCAGAACGCCATCAGGTCGCCGATGTTCACCACGAAGCTGCCGGGGATGGCGGGCACGTCCAGCCAGTCGTCGTCGCCGCGGCGCACCTGGAGCCCGCCCAGCTCGTCCTCCACGTAGAGCACCGTCAGGCTGCCCCAGTCGGTGTGCATCTCCCGCCGCAGCACGCCGTCGTCGGGCGTCGGGTAGTAGTAGTTGGCGATGATCAGGGACACGTGCTCGTCGAACTTGCTGTCGAAGAAGTCCTCCGGCAGCCCGAGGGCGAGCGCGAACAGCCGCATGATGTCCGCCGACAGCTCGGTCATGGCGGCGATGTACTCGTACCAGACCGCCTTGAAGTCGTCGTCCGGCCAGATGTTCGCCGCCTTCCAGGTGGCCGGGTGCGTGCCCAGCCGGGCGCGCTCCTCGTCGCTCAGGTCGCCCGTCACGTGCGCGGCGAACGCCTCGTACGGGCCGCCCGGGCGGCGCAGGCCCGACACCCCGGAGCCGCGGTTCGCGCTCCGGTCCTTCTCCTCCTCCGGTCGGGTGAAGAAGGTCTTCGTGGTGGTGTACATCCGGTTCACCAGCTCCCGGGGCACGCCGTGCCCCACGACGGTGAAGAACCCCGAACCCTCGCACGCCTTGCCGATGGCTGCCGCGATGGCCGCGCGCCCCTCGGCGGTGGTGCGGCCCGACAGGTCGATCGCCGGTACGAAATCCTGGACCACAACGGGTTCCACAACTGCCCGCCTCTCTCGCGACGTCATTACATTGATCGAAGCAATCCCCGGTCACCCGCCGGCAAGTCGCTGCGGTGTCGCTTCCCCCACGTGCGGGTAATTGCTCGGCGTACCTGGTGGTAAGGCAATGTTGAGACCGGCAGACATTCACGTGCACGATTGCGTCGTGGCATACGAGGACGAGCAGTTGTCGCAGATGGTCGGGGCGCTCGCCGCAGCGGGCCGCCCGCTGTCCGGGGACACCGTGGGTCGGCTCGTCGCCGATCCGCCCGGTGTCGTGGCGGATCCTGCCATGCGCCTGCTCGTCGCCGCCGCGGCGGGGGACCCGCTGCTGCTGGCCGCGCTGCGCGAGGGGATCCGCGTCGAGGGCGTCACCGACGGGCCCGGCCGGGCGCGGACGCCGAAGCGGGTCCAGGAGCTGGTCCGTGCCACGTTGCGCGGCGCGCCGACCGGAGCGTGGCAGCTGCTGCGGGTGGCCGCCGTGCTCGGTCGGTCCTGCCAGCTCGCGGAGCTGACGGCGATGACCCGGCGGAACACCGCCCAGCTGCTGCCGGACCTGGACGCGCTGCTCGACGCCGGTCTGCTCGACTGGGTGGGCGACGACCTCGCCTTCCGGCACGAACTGGTGTGGTGGGCGGTGCTCGACGCCCTGCCGCCCGCCGTGCGGCAGGCGCTCCGCGCCGACCGCGACCGCCTGCGCCGGCGCCGGGCCGTGACCGGTGCGTCCCGCGCCGCCGACCCGTCGGCGGAGCCCGTGGCCCCCGCCGACCTGCGGCGCAGGATCGGGCTGCGCTCCACGCCCGCCGCCCGCGAGCACCGCCCGGACGCCGGCGGCGCGTGGGAGTCGTTCAGCGGCGTCGAGCGGGCCATCGCACGGCTCGTCGCCGAGGGCATGACCAACCGGCAGATCGCGACCCGGGTACGGCTGTCGCCGCACACGGTCAACTACCACCTGCGCGGCCTGTTCCGCCGGTTGGGCATCTCCTCGCGGGCGGAACTCGTCCGCCACGTGCCGGTCTCCTCCGCGGCGTAGCGGGCGGTCCGGACCTTCCGGGCACCACTGCCACATAGCGATTTCCGGCGTCCTTCACGTTGAATTCGACGATGGTTGGACCGCGCCCAAATGACTACCCTGATGAGTAGTGTCAATTCTGGTTCCATGCTCATTCTGGTAGTCGGGGGAACCGCCCTCAGGCAGTAGTGTCGCCCGTATCGAATTTCGTTGGGTCAGCGGCAGGTAAATCCACGGGTACGACCGTGCTCACACCCGAGGGAAAACATGAACATCCGTACGCAACCGCGTGTCCACGAACTCATCGCCGTCCGCGCGGCGTCGCAGCCCGACCGGACCGCGGTCGTGCAGGGCGACGCGCACGTCAGCTACGCGGACCTGGAGCGCCGGGCGAACGGCCTGGCCCGCCACCTCGTCGACGAGGGCGTCGGCGCGGACTCCGTGGTCATGGTCCACCTGGAACGCTCCATCGACGCCATCGTCGGTCTGCTCGCCATCTGGAAGGCGGGCGCGGCCTACCTGCCCGTGGATCCGGGGCTGCCGGACAGCCGGGTCGAGGCGTTCGTGAAGGAGACCGACTGCACCACCGTCATCACCCACGGGCGCGACCTGGCGCGCTTCGCCGACCTGCCGGTCAGGGCGCTCACCGCGAGCGTCACGGACGGCGCCGCGACCGCCCCGGCCGTGGCGGAGGGCGGCGGGGACGCCGCCTACATCATCTACACGTCGGGATCCACGGGTACGCCGAAGGGCGTCGTGGTCAACCACGACTCGCTGAGCCACCTGTGCGGGGAGCTGGTGGGCCGCTACGGCGTCGCCCCCGACGACCGGGTGCTGCAGTTCGGCGCGCTCTCCTTCGACACCTCCATCGAGCAGATCACGGTCGCGCTGCTGGGCGGGGCGACGCTGGTGCTGCCCGAGCTGAGCTGGGCGCCCAGCGAGCTGCCGGAGCGGCTGCGCCACCACGGGGTCACCGTGATGGACCTGACCCCCGCGTACTGGCGCCGCTTCCTCGCCGAGGCCGGCGCGCGGGCCGGTGACCTGCCGGTCCGGCTGGTGATCGTGGGCGGCGAGGCGGTCAACGCGGAGGACTGCCGCGCGGCGCTGGACCTGATGCCCGGGGTACGGCTGGTAAACGCCTACGGGCTCACCGAGACCACGATCACCTCCTGCCTGATGGACCTGACCGCCGACGTGCTGCCCGCCCGCGGCGCGGCTCCCGTCGGCCGGCCGCTGCCCGGCACCGTCGTGTACGTCCTCGACGAGCACGGCCGGCCGGTCGGCCCCGGCGAGCGCGGTGAGATCCACATCGGCGGTCGAGGCGTGGCGCGCGGCTACCTGACCGAGGACGACGCCGGCCGCTTCCGCGCGGACCCGTTCGCGTCCGAGCCCGGCGCGCGGATGTACCGGACCGGTGACCTGGGCGCCTGGACCGCCGAGGGCAACCTCGAGGTGATCGGGCGCATCGACCGGCAGGTCAAGATCCGTGGTTTCCGGGTGGAGCCCGGCGAGATCGAGGCGGCGCTGGCGGCGCACGACGGCGTCGACACGGTCGCCGTCACCACGTACGAGCACGACGGCCAGCGGCGCCTGGTCGCGTACCACACCGGCCCACGGCCCCTGGACGTCGCGGAGCTGCGCGAGTTCGTCGGCCGCCACCTGCCCGACTACATGGTGCCGACGGCGTTCGTCGCCCTCGACGAGCTGCCGCTGAAGACCAACGGCAAGGTCGACCTGGCCGCGCTGCCCGCGCCGAGCACCGCGACGGTCGCCGCCGAGGCGGCGGACGACACGCCCGTGGACCTGGTGGAGCGCGGCGTGACCCGGCTGTGGGGGCAGGTGCTCGGCGTGCCCCGGGTGCTGCCGGACGACAACTTCTTCGCGCAGGGCGGCAACTCGATCCTCGCCGCCGAGCTGCTCGCGAAGATCCGCGGCTCCTTCGGCGTGCTCATCACCCAGGTACGTCCGCTGATCCGGCTGCTGCTGGAGGACGCGACGCCGCGCGGCCTGGCGCGGGCGGTGCGCGAGGCCCGGGAGGGCACGCTCGCCGGCGACGACACTCGCAAGCGTGTCGACTTCGCCGCCGAGACGGAGCTGGACGTGCAGGTCCGGCGCGACGTGTCCGACGAGCCGCGCTGGCAGGACCCCCGCCACGTGTTCCTCACCGGCGCCACCGGCTTCCTGGGCATCTACCTGCTGCGGGAACTGCTGACGAGCACGGACGCCGTGGTGCACTGCCTCGTGCGCGCCGACGGGCCGGAGCAGGGCCTGGCCCGCATCCAGGCCAACGCGCGGCACTACTTCGGCGAGGACCTCGCCGGTCACCAGGCGGCGGGCCGGATCGTCGCCGTCCCCGGGGATCTCGCGGCACCCGGGCTCGGCCTGTCCGAGGCGGCCTTCGACGAGCTGGCGCGCACGGTCGACGTCATCCACCACCCCGGCGGGGCCGTCAACTTCATCTACCCGTACTCGCACATGCGGCCGGCGAACGTCGAAGGCACCCGCGAGATCATCCGGATGGCCGCGCGGCACCGCAACGTCCCCGTCCACTACACGTCGACGATGGCCGTCGTCGCGGGCTTCGGCACCGCCGGCGTCCGGCACGTCGACGAGGACACCCCGCTGGCGTACGCCGACCACCTCTCCGTCGGCTACGTGGAGAGCAAGTGGGTGGCCGAGGCGCTGCTGCACCGGGCGGCGGAGCAGGGGCTGCCGGTGGCGATCTACCGGGCCGCCGACATCTCCGGCGACCGGGTCAACGGCGCGTGGAACATCGCCACGGAGATGTGCGCGATGAAGAAGTTCGTGGTGGACACCGGCACCGCCCCCGTCGCGGAGCTGCCGCTGGACTACACGCCCGTCGACGTGTTCGCCGCCGCGGTCGCGCACATCGCCCGGGCGTCCCGGCCCGCCGGCGAGGTCTACCACCTCACCAATCCCGGGAAGGTCAACATCTCGGTGCTGGTCGAGCGCCTGCGGGCGCACGGGCACGACATCCGCGAGGTGACCTGGGCCGAGTGGCTCGACGAGATGGTGCGGGTCGCGGTCGAACAGCCCGACCATCCGATGACCCCGTTCGCGCCGCTGTTCATCGACCGCTGCGCGACGGGCCAGATGAGCGTCGCGGAGATGTACCTGGAGACGACGTTCCCCGTCTTCTCCCGCACCAACGTGGAGCACGCGTTACGCGGCAGCGGCATCGAGATCCCGACGGTGGACGCGGAGATGCTCGACCGCTACATCGGCTACCTGACCCGCACCGGGTTCCTGCGGGCCGCGTGATGGGCTGGGAGACGCTCGACCTCACCCACGCCCCCACCGAGGGCCCGGTCGCGTTCGGCGACGACCTGTCCGCGACGACGCTCCTCGGCGCCTACCGGCACGGGCTGTTCCCGTTCCCGGCCGACACCGAGGAGCGGAAGATCGTCAGCGAGTTCACCTACGAGGCGGACGTCGCCGCCGGCCGGATCGCGGTGCTCGCCGGGAGCGCGGACCCGTACGCCGTCGCCTGGTGCTCGCCAGATCCGCGCCCGGTGATCCGCGTCGACCAGGCCCGCATCCAGCGCAGCCTGCGGCGGCAGTTGCGCAACAAGGTCGAGTGGACGACGACGCTCGACGTCTGCTTCGACCGGGTGGTCCAGCACTGCCGCGTGGGCCGCGAGCCCCGGTGGCTGACCGACCGGCTCGTGTCGGCGCTGCGCGAGCTGCACGCGGCGGGGCACGCCCACAGCGTCGAGGTGTGGGAGGGCGACGAGCTGATCGGCGGCACGTTCGGCGTACGGGTCGGTGGCGTGTTCAGCGCCGACTCCCAGTTCGCGCTGCGCAGCGGCGCCGCGAAGGTCGCGGTCGCGTGCCTGGTGCGGCGCGTCGCGGAGAGCGGCGGCGTGGCGGTCGACGTCCAGCACGACGGCGACCACGCGAAGCTCATCGGCGCGGTCGCGGTGCCCCGTACCGAATACCTGGCGCTGCTGCGCAGGCACGCCGACGACCAATGCGCCATGCCCGCGGACCCGCTGCCCGCGCGCAGCCTGGCCGCCTGACCGAGGGAGGTGACCCCGTGCGCGTGTTGACGCTCGCCGAGCGACCGGACCTGCGGGACGCGATGCTACACATGGAGGCCTCGTGGCCCGAGTACATCCCGCCCGAGCCGATGGTGATCGGCTGGGCCTTCGACCGGTACCCGGAGCACCAGCTCGTCGTCGTCGAATCCGACGACACGGTGGTGGCCCGCGCGGCCGGCGTGCCGTTCGCCTGGGACGGTGACCCGGCGAGCCTGCCCGACACCGGCTGGGACGCGGTGCTGGGGATGAGCATGCTCGACACCTCCGCCGGCCGCGAGCTCACCGCGCTGTGCGCACTGGAGATCGCCGTGGTGCCGGGCATGCAGGCCCGGAACATGTCGGGGCGTGTCCTGGACGCGGTCAAGGACAACGCCCGCCGGCACGGCTACCGCGACGTCGTCGGGCCGGTCCGGCCCAGCGGCAAGCACGCCGAGCCGCACGAGCCGATGCCGGGGTACGCGGCTCGGACCCGCGACGACGGGCTGCCGGCCGACCCGTGGCTGCGCGTGCACGTCCGGGCGGGCGGGCAGGTGCTCCAGGTCTGCCCGGCCTCCATGACGATCTCCGGCAGCCTCGCGCAGTGGCGCGACTGGACCGGGTTGCCCTTCGACACCAGCGGACCGGTCGTCGTGCCGGGTGCCCTGACCCCGGTCGCGGTGAACGTCGACCACGACCACGCCGTCTACGTCGAGCCCAACGTGTGGGTTCGACACCCCCTCGCGGAAAGGCATGCCTCATGACCAGCACCGTTCCGGCCACCCTGGCCTCCAGGATCCGCAACCGCGCCGCCCTGATCGAGATCATCGGCGGCTACATGGCCTCGCAGTCGCTCGCGCTCGCCGCCGAGCTGAAGCTCGCCGACCACATCCACGACGGCCGGGTCACGAGCGCGCAGCTCGCCGAGGCGACGGGCACCCACGCGCCGTCGCTGCACCGGCTGCTGCGGACCCTCGTGGCCATCGGCGTGCTGGTCGAGCCGACGCCGGGCGAGTTCCGCCTGACCGAGGTGGGCGAGCAGCTGCGCACCGACTCGCCGAACTCGCTGTGGGCGTTCACCCGGTTCTTCACCAACCCCACGCTGTTCGCGTCCTGGCAGCAGGTGCGGCACACCATCGAGACCGGCGAGTGCGCCTTCGACCACGTGCACGGCAAGAACGCGTACGTGCACCTCGCCGAGAACCCCGAGCTGTCCGCGCTGTTCAACGTGGCGATGGGACAGGAGTCGAGGGCGTCCGCCCAGCTCGTCGCCGACGGGTACGACTACTCCGGCGTGCGTACCGTCGTCGATGTCGGCGGCGGCGACGGGACGCTGCTCGCCGCGATCCTCGGCACCCACGCCCACCTGCGGGGGGTGTGCTTCGACAGCGCCGCGGGCGTGGCCGAGGCCGCCGGCGTGCTCGCCACCGCCGGTGTCGCCGACCGGTGCGAGATCGTGGCCGGCGACTTCTTCTCGTCGGTCCCCGAGGGCGGCGACCTGTACATCATCAAGAGCGTCTTCCAGGACTGGGACGACGAGAACGCCCGGAAGCTGCTGGCCACGGTGCGTGCCCACATCCCCGCCGACGCCACGCTGCTGATCGTCGGATCCGTGCTGCCGGACACCGCGAACACCGACAACCCGGTGATGTTCTACACGGACATCAACATGCTGGTGACCGCCGGCGGCCGGGAGCGGACCGAGAGCGAGTTCCGGTCCCTGCTCGCCGAGACCGGCTTCACCGTCGAGTCCTGCGGCCACGGCGCCGCGGGCCCGCTCTCGCTGATCAAGGCCGTGCCGGCGAGCTGACCCACGTCGAGGACCGGGCCACGGGCGCACCCGCTCACGCGAGTCGAACGTGGCCCGGCCCGTGTCCCGATCCAGACCCACCCGCGCAACGGGGAGGCAACGATGACCAGACCGAGTTTCGGCAGCGAACTCCTGCGCGGCAGGCTGCGGGTCGACCTGCTCGACCCGCTGCCCGACGCCGGGCCCGACGCCGACGCCGAGGCGTTCCTCGCGCGGCTGCGCGCGTTCTGCACCGACAAGGTGGACGGCCGGCTCATCGAGCGCGAGGACCGGATCCCCGACGAGGTGGTCGACGGCCTGCGCGACCTCGGCGCGTTCGCCATCAAGCTCCCCAGGGAGTACGGCGGGCTCGGCCTGTCGGGGGTCTGCTACCACCGGGCGCTGATGATCGTCAGCACGGCGCACTCCTCGCTCGGTGAGCTGCTCGGCGCGCACCAGGCGATCGGCCTCATCCAGCCGCTGCGGCTGTTCGGCACCGACGCGCAGAAGCGCGAGCTGCTGCCGAGGTGCGTACGCGAGATCTCCGCCTTCGCCCTCACCGAGCCCGACATCGGCAACGACCCCTTCCGGATGCGGACCACCGCCACCCCCACCGGCGACGGCGGTTACCGCCTCGACGGGGTGAAACTGTGGACGACCAACGGCACCATCGCCCATCTGATCGTGGTGATGGCCCTGGTCCCGTCCTCGGAGAGCGGCCCGGGAGGCATGTCCGCGTTCGTGGTGGAGGCCGACGCGCCGGGGGTCACGGTGGAGCACCGCAGCTCCTTCCTGGGGCTGCGCGGCCTGGAGAACGGGGTCGTCCGGCTGCACCGGGTCGTGGTGCCCGCGAGCCGCCGGATCGGGCCGGAGGGGCAGGGGCTCCAGGTGGCGCTCGCCGCGCAGGACACCGGCCGGCTGTCGATGCCCGCCGTCTGCGCCGCCGCCGCCAAGTGGAGCCTGCGGATCGCCCGCGAGTGGTCCGGCGTACGCGTGCAGTGGGACCGGCCGATCGGCGAGCACGAGGCGGTGGCGGGCAAGATCGCCTACATCGCGGCGACCGCCTTCGCGCTGGAGGCCATGGTCGAGGTGTCCGGCCGGCACGCCGACGCCGGCGTGCTGGACACGCACACCGAGGCCGAGCTCGCGAAGCTGTTCGCGTCGGAGCAGGCGTGGCGGATCGTCGACGAGCTGATGCAGATCCGGGGCGGTCGCGGGTACGAGACCGCCGAGTCGGCCGCCGCGCGTGGCGAGCGCGGCGTCCCCGTCGAGCAGCTGTTCCGGGACCTGCGCATCGGTCGGATCTTCGACGGCTCCAGCGAGGCGCTGCGCGTCTTCGTCGGGACCGACGCCCTCGCCGACGAGGCGCCTCCGGCCGACGGGCCGGGTACGCCGTCCGTGCCACCGCCCGACTACGGCGTGCTGGCCGGGCACCTGTCGTCCGCCGCCGCGACGTGCGCCGAGCTGGCCCGGCACCTCGACCGGGGCCGGGAGCGGTGGGGCGAGGCGGTCGCCGAGCGGCAGCTGTTCCTCGGCCGCGTCGTGGACGTCGCCGCCGAGCTGTACGCGATGACCGCCGCCTGCGTGTACGCCAGGGCGCTCGGCGGCACCGCTGTCGAGTTGGCCGAGGCGTTCTGCCGCCAGTCCCGGCAGCGGGTGGCCGAACTCTGCCGGGGGCTGTGGGCCAACACCGACGGCGACGACGTCGCGGTCGCCCGGCGGGTGCTGGGCGGCAGCTTCACCTGGTTGGAAGAGGGCGTGCTCGACGCGTCCATCGAGGGGCCGTGGATCGCCGAGCCCGTACCGGGACCGGCGAGCGGCCCGAACCTGCACCGCACGATTCGGAGGTGACTAGTGGACGAGCACGTGGCAGAGCTGGTGGCACAGGGCCGGCGGTCGCTGGAGCTGGCGCCCAACCGGTTCCTGGAGCTGCTGGAGCGCGGTGAGGTGTCGGCCGACCGGCTGCGCGCCCTGGCCGGCGAGCTGTACCACCTGGTGTCCAGCGACCGGAGCAGCTTCGCGTTCCTGGCGGCCCGCTTCCCCGAGCCGCTGTTCCTGGCCATGGCCGGCGCCGAGGAGGAGGCGCTGGGCCTGCTGCCGGCCTTCGCCGCCGCCGTGGGCCTGGGGGAGAAGGAGCTGCGGGCGCACGAGCCGCGACCGCTGGCCCAGGCGTACCCCTCCTTCATCGTCCGGACCGCCGTGTTCGGGCCGCGGTCGGCGATCCCGCTGGCCCTGCTGGTCAACGTCGAGGAGTCGGGCGGCTTCTACGCCCGGATGGCCGACGCCCTCCAAACGCGCTACGGGTTCTCCGACGAGGCGGTCGCGCACTTCCGCTACTTCGCCGAGACGCCGGACGAGGTGCTGGAGCAGGCGGCCGGGGTGGTGTCGACCGGCCTCGCGGCGGGCGACGACCCGGTGGAGGCCCTGCGCGCAGCGCGGATGGTGCACGCCTACGAGGCGGTGTTCTGGGCGACGATGGCCGAGTGACCCCGGGACCGGGGTGGACCCGCCCCGCTCAGGGCAGGTCCACCTCGATCCGGCGGTCGATCCGGTCCTCGATCCAGGTGCTGGTGTCGACGAGCCACACGCGGTCCACCGAGATCTGGTAGATGCGGTGCTCCGCCGGCGGCAGCAGCGCCGACACGGGCAGGGTGTACTCCGCCCTGCTCGCCTCGTCCGGCAGCAGGGCGTCGTAGAACGTCGCGTGGTGTGCGCGTACCTCGTCGGCGGTCAGCTCCCGGCAGGTGCCGGTGAACTGGGCGCCGTCGACCTCGGTGAGCCCGCCGTCGCCGGTGACGAAGAGGGCCCCGCTCACCGTCGGGCGGGCCGCCACGTGCCTGCTGTGCCGGGACTGGGTCGCGGAGCCGAACAGGAAGCGCAGCGGGTCGGGCAGCCACGCGTACTGGAGCACCGCTGTCCACGGCCGGCGGTCGGGGGAGACGGTGGACAGGGACAGGTACTTCGCGTCGGCGATGACGCGGTGCAGACGGTCGACGAGGTCCATGGTTCAGCCCACCTCCGCGGCGTACGCGCTCATCGCCCGTACTCGTAGAATCCCCGGCCGCACTTCTTGCCGAGCATGCCGCCGGCCACCATGCGGGCGAGCAGCGGCGGCGGCGAGTAGTGCGGCTCCCGGAACTCCCGGTACAGCGACTCGCTGATCGCGGCCACGATGTCGAGCCCGATCAGGTCGACGAGGCGCAGCGGGCCCATCGGGTGCGCGCAGCCGAGCGTCATCGCCTTGTCGATGTCGGCCACCGACGCCATCCCGGACTCCACCATCCGCACGGCGGAGAGCAGGTACGGGATCAGCAGCGCGTTCACCACGAAGCCCGCACGGTCCTTGGCGCGGACGACCTGCTTGCCGAGCACCTCGGTGACGAACGCGTCGACGGTCTCGACGGTCCGCGGGTCCGTACGCACCGAGCCGACGACCTCCACGAGGGGGAGCACCGGCGCGGGGTTGAAGAAGTGGATGCCCACCACCTGCTCGGGCCGGGCGGTGACGCCGCCGAGCTTCACGATGGGCAGTGAGGACGTGTTCGAGCCGAGGATCGCGTCCTCGTCCTCGACGACCTTGTCGAGGGTGGCGAACACGTCGAGCTTGATCGACTCCTGCTCCGAGGCGGCCTCGACCACCAGCTGCCGGTCGGCGAAGTCCGTCAGGTCGGCGGTGAAGGACACCCGACCCAGCGTCACGTCCCGATCCGCCTCGCTGAGCTTGCCCCGGCCCACCGCGCGGTCCAGCGACGCGGTCAGCCGCGCCCGGCCCGGTACGAGGGAGGCCGGCCGCGACACCGCGACGAGCACGTCCAAGCCGGCCCTCGCGCACGTCTCGGCGATCCCGGCGCCCATGACCCCGCACCCGACGACGCCGACCCGGCGAATCCTGTCCATGTTTCTGCCTCCGCACACGCGTTAACAAATGGGGTTGCCGCGGAATTCGGTGAGTAGGGCGGGATCGCCGCTCCCTGACACGTGTCGTGGTAGGACGATAGGTTGGTCAGCCGGCACGACGCAATGATCTGCGCCTTTGTCCAGGCGAATTCGTGACGGCTGCGAGAAAGCGGTTACCCGGCAGTTCCCGATCGACAGTTACCTTTCTCTGCGTTCCCTCACCATCGTAGGAGGCGCACTATGGTCGACTTCAGCGCTGCCCCCACCACCCAGATCGACAGTCGCGGCGGCAAGTGCCTGTACGCGCAGATCGACGAGTTCCGCGCGGCCGGCCCCGCGGTGGCCGTCGAGCTGCCGGAAGGCATGTTGGCCTGGTCGATCACCCGCGGCGACGTGGTCCGGCGCCTGCTGACCCACCCCGGGGTCTCCCGCAACGTCAAGAAGAACGTGCCCAGCTACACCCCCGGCGAGATCAAGTGGCTGTCGCCGTGGGTGGACGTCGAGTCCATGTCCACGGCGGAAGGTCGCGAGCACCAGCGCCTGCGGCAGCTCGTGGCGCCGGCGCTGACCCCGAAGCGGATCGACGCCATGCGCCCGCACGTGGAGCTCGTCGCCCGGCGGCTGCTCGACGACCTGGCGACGCACCCGGCGGACGAGCCGGTCGACCTGCACACCATCTACTCCCAGCAGTTGCCGACCAGGGTGATCTGCGACCTGTTCGGGGTGCCGGACGACCTGCGGCCCGAGGTGCTGCGCATCCTGCGCGTGGTGCTGAACACCGACAACGTGCCGGAGGAGGAGTCGGCCGCGGTCTACGTCGACATGAACGTCGCCATGCGTACGCTGATCGACCTCAAGCGCCGCGAACCGTCCGACGACCTGACGAGCTTCCTGATGGCGGCCCGGGTGGAGGGCGAGGAGCCGCTCAGCGAGCAGGAGCTGGTCGACATGCTGCTGCTGCTCATCGGCGGCGGCAGCCAGACGACCGTGACGCTGATCGACCACACGGTCCGCGAGCTGCTCGCCAACCCGGACCAGCTGGCGACCCTGCTGGCCGACCCGGCCCGCTGGCCGGACGCGATCGAGGAGGCGCTGCGGGCGCACTGCCCGGTGGCGGCACTGCCGATGCGCTGGGCCAAGGAGGACATCGACCTCGGCGAGGGGGTCGTCATCCGGGCGGGCGACGCCATCCTCATCAGCTACCTGGCGCACGGCCGCGACCCGGCCGTCCACGAGAACCCGGACGTGTTCGACATCGACCGGGAGAACAAGGAGCACCTCGCGTTCGGGGCGGGTCCGCACTTCTGCCCCGGCGCCCGCCTGGCGCGCCTGGAGGCGGCCGTGGCGGTGCCGGCGCTGTTCGCCCGCTTCCCGCAGCTCGCGCTGGCCGTGGCGCCGGATGAGATCCAGCCGCTGCGCTCGTTCATGGCGAACGACGTGGCGTCGCTGCCGGTGCTGCTGAACCACCGGTAGGCGGACACGACGCCGCCCGGCCCGCGTCGCGGGCCGGGCG
>NZ_JBEZEV010000128.1:0-13340 GCF_040649055.1 Micromonospora sp. NPDC049060 | reverse complement strand
CGGCAGCCTGACCGGCGGATTCGTCGACGAGGCGTCCCGGTTCGTGCTGCTCACCGGCAACGACGTCACCGGCGGGCGGGGCACCTCGACCCGCGCGACCGACGGTTTCTGCACCGGCCGGGCAGCCACGCGTCGCGGGGCGACCGCCGGCGGCGACCGCCCCGCAGCGCGTCAGGCGCTCGGGCAGGTGTTGCGGTACTCCTGGATGGCCGAGCCGCTGGGGCCCGGGCAGAGGAACTGCTCGTAGCGGGTGTCGTCGTCGACGAACCGCTTCAACCAGGCCACCGCCTGGCGGGCGGTGGGCGTGTTGACCGTCTGCGGGAAGAAGTGGCTCGCCCCGTTGAGCTCCAGGTACGCCTTTTCCGAGGAGGCCGGGATGCTGTTGTAGAACGGCTCCGAGTGCGACGAGACCGGCGCGATGCTGTCGCTCTCCCCACCGATGATCAGGGTCGGCACCCGGACGTCGGACCAGGTCTTGTCCAGGTTCCACGGCGCCAGCGGCACGGCTGCCTGCAACGACGGCCGGGCGACCGCCGCCTCCAGGCTGCCGCCGCCACCCATCGAGTGGCCGGAGACGGCGAGCCGGCTGGCGTCGATCCGGCCACGCACCGAGCTGCGCTGCGTCAGGTAGTCGAGTGCGGCGAGCAGCTGCCGACCCCGGCTGTCCGGCTGGTCGAGGCGGGTGTTGGTCTCGATGCCGATCACCACGAAGCCGTGCGAGGCGATCCGCGGCCCGAGCCAGTCGATGCTGGACCAGGCGGCGGTGTAGCCGGGCGAGATCGCGACGGCGCCGAAGGTGCCCTCGGCGGTGCTGGTCGGGTAGTAGATGACGCCGCCGCCGAAGCCGATCACGCTCAGCGACGAGACGCTCTGCGACGCGGTGGCGAACGGGCCGCGGCTGGCCTCCAGCAGGGCGACGGTCGGGGCGGGACCGCGCTCGTACGGGTTGGCGGCGGCCTGGGCGGCCGGCGGGGCGGCCAGCGCGCCCGCCGTGGCCAGGACGGCGGCCACGGCCAGGCCGGCGAGGCGGGCGACGGGACGGGGACGGGCGGCGATAGTTGGTGATGACACGTCGGGCACTCCCTACGGGACGGGGCATATCGACATGCATCAGTCTTCGACGGCGCCGGCAGCGCCGCATCGGTGAAATCACCAGTCCGCCGGCCGAGGAATAGCCAGGCTAGCCGTTTTCGCCCGGACTGTCGGGGTAGGGCATCTGGTACCCCGGCCGAAGAAGGAGACGCCGTGTTCAACCCGTTGGAGCACAAAGGAATCCCGCTGGAGAGCCAGATCCGCAACTGGCGCGAACTCAACGTGGAGCCGATCGACCCGGAGGCGGTCGACCCGTACACCCGCTGCCGCATCATCACCATGAACGGCATCGAGGTCGAAGCGATCAACTTCCAGCACCAGTTCGCCCGCAACTGCCCGGACCAGGAGGTCCGCCGGCAGCTGGCGTACGTGCGCTACCTGGAGAGCCAGCAGCAGCGGGTGGTGAACTGGCTGCTGCCCGGCGCCGCGAGCGTGCTGGAGACGACGCTCGGCTACGAGCAGGTGGCCGTCGACCTGACCGCGTGGGTGGCCCGGCACGAGCCCGACCCGTACCTGAAGCAGAGCTACGAGTTCGGCGTGCTGGAGGACTTCGACCACCTCTACCGCTACGCCAACCTCTACGAGATGGTGGAACGCCGCAAGGCGGACAAGATCGTGCAGGGCCTGACCGAGGTCATGCCCGGCCGGCCCACCGTCGCCGAGCACCGGCACCCGTTCGACGAGGTGCGCACCCCGTACGACCGCAACAGCGTCGACCCCCGCTCCAAGCTGCACGCGCTGACCATCCTGTCGGCGGAGCAGCAGGTCATGTTCTATTACATGAACGTCGGGCCGCAGTACATGGAGCCGATCGCGCGGCAGCTCTACCAGGAGATCAGCCTCATCGAGCAGGAGCACGTCACGCACTACGAGTCGCTGCTCGACCCGGGCGAGAACTGGTGGGAACGGCTACTCACCCACGAGTACAACGAGTGCTGGCTCTACTACTCCTTCATGCAGCAGGAGAGCGACCCCCGCATCAAGGCGGTGTGGGAGCTGCACCTGCAGATGGAACTGGCTCACCTGCAGCAGGCCGCCGACCTGCTGCGCCGCCACGACGGCCGGGAGCCGGAGGAGATCGTGGGCGGCGCGGGCCTGCCCGAGCCGCTGACCTTCGAGCCGAACAAGGAGTACCTGCGCCACCTGCTCGCCACCCAGGTCGACCTGAACAAGATCGGCGAGGGGTACGTGCGGGAGGCGCACGAGCGCTTCGAGTCGATGCAGCAGCAGCTGCACGACGGGCAGAAGCCGCCGAGCGAGCAGGTCATCGACATGCACCGGGAGCGCTTCGGCGACGAGTACCGCGTCGAGACCGAGGGGCCCCACCCGGTGGAGTCGCTGCGCGCGCGGGGAGGCAGCCATGCCTGACACCGGCGCCCCGGCCACGCGCGGCCCCGAGGACGACGTCGTCGACCTGCTGCTGGCCCAGCACGCGCGGATCGAGGAGCTGTTCCTGCTGGTCATCGGCAGCACCGGGGAGACCCGCCGGGACGCCTTCGACGACCTGGTGAAGCTCCTCGCCGCGCACGAGACCGCCGAGGAGGAGGTCGTCCACCCGCTGGCCCGGACGCTGCCGGGCGGGGGCGGCGACGCCATGGTCGACGAACGCCTCGCCGAGGAGCGTCAGGCCAAGGAGACGCTGAAGACCCTGATCGCCGGCGGTGTCGACGCCGAGGGCTTCGACACCGGCATCATCCTGCTGCGCGACGCGGTGCTCACGCACGCCCGCTACGAGGAACGCCAGGAGTTCCCGCTGCTGCGCCAGCACGTGCCCGCCGACCGGCTGCGCACGATGGCCGGCGCCGTACGGATGGCGGAGGCGACCGCGCCGACGCGCCCGCACCCGAGCGCCCAGTCCGCGAAGGGCAACCTCGCGGCCGGACCGGCGCTGGCGGTCATCGACCGCGTCCGCGACGCGATCCGCAGGCCGTCGTCCAGCGGCTGAGCACCCGCCGGTACCAGCACACCGCGCCCACCCGACCGATCCCGGCGGGTGGGCGCGGCGCGTCCGCCGCCGGTGCGACGGATGCGGCACGCCTGCGGATTGCCCATACTGGGTCGCATTTCGACAGAAGACACATCCGTGCCCCCCGGGGCACGGGAGAGGAGACACCATGACCGACACCGCCGCGCAGTCCCGGGCGGTCGGCTCCACCGTCCGACTGCTGTCCGTCCTGGTCATCGTCGCCGGCCTGATCATGCTGGTCGGCGGGGCCGCCACCTGGTTCACCGTGCAGAGCCAGCTCGCCGACGAACGCATCACCGTCTCCGACGACGCGGACTGGTTCGCGGGCGAGAAGATCGACGGCCCGCTGACCGCGTACGCGGAGGCCGAGGTCATCGAGAAGCACTCGCTGGAGGCCAGCGGCGGCAAGACGTACGCCGAACTCGGCCGGGAGGACCCCACCCGGCAGACCGTCATGACCGGCTCGTTCCTGCGCTCCTCCCTGTTCACCTCGGTCGTCTCCTTCGGCATCGCCGCGCTGGCGATGGGCCTCGGGGTGGTGCTCGCCCTCATCGGGTACTCGCTGCTCTCGCTCTCCCGCCGGCTCGACGCCCTCCCCTCGGCGGCCGCCACCTCCTCCTGACCGGTGCCGGCGGTCCGGCCACGCCCCGTACCGCGTGGCCGGACCGCCGGCTCGACGGGCCGCGCCGGGGCGGGTGCCGCCGTCGCGTAGGGTCGGCACCGCCCCGGTCCGGCCGCGCCGGACGACCCCTGCCCGCGGAGACGTCCATGACCGAGATAGGCGGCGCCACGAGGGTGTACGCGCTGCTCGGCGACCCGATCGCACAGGTGCGCGCCCCCGGGCTGCTCAACCCGGTGCTGGCCCGGCGCGGCACCGACGCGGTGCTCGTCCCGGTCCACGCGGCGCCGGCCGACCTCACCCAGGTGGTGCGGGGGCTGCAACGGGTGGCGAACCTGGACGGGATGCTGGTCACCGTGCCGCACAAGGCGGCCGTGCTGGAACTCGCCGACCGGGCCAGCGACCGCGCCCGCCTGGCCGGCAGCGCCAACGCGTTGCGGCGCGAGCCCGACGGCACGTGGACCGCGGACACCTTCGACGGCGACGGGTTCGTCCGCGGGCTGGCCGGGGCCGGACACCACCCCCGGGGTCGCCGGGCGTGCGTGGTGGGCGCGGGCGGGGCGGGCAGCGCGATCGCGGTGGCGCTGCTCGACGCCGGCGTGGCGGAACTATGGCTGAGCGACACCGACCCGGGCCGGCTGGAGACGCTGCGGCGGCGGCTGTCCGCCGCGTACCCCGGCCGGGTCGGCGCGACCGCGCGACCGCGACTGGCCGACGCCGACCTGGCGGTCAACGCCACGCCCCTGGGGCTGCGCCCCGACGACCCGCCGCCGTTCGCGGTGGCGGAGCTGCCGGCGCACGCGGTGGTCGCCGACATCATCATGACGCCGGCCGAGACGCTCCTGCTGGCCCAGGCGCGAGCCCGGGGCCTGCGGGCGCACCCGGGAGAGCCGATGCTCGCCCACCAGATCGACTCCTACCTCGACTTCTTCGGGCTGTGACGACCGGTGGTCCGCCGGGAGCCCCGGCGACCGCAGCCCGGCCCCCGCCGCCCGCCGGCCGGCGCACTGATCATCCTGTCGGGCGGAGCTGTTACCGTCGCGCCGCCGCTGCACCAGTCGGACCGGAGGTAGGCGTGATCAGCTCGCACGTGTCGTCGTTCGTCGGATTACCGGTAGTGCCCTTCACCCCGGGGATGGCACTCCCCGACGATCCGTCGGCGGTCGCCTGGCGGCTGGAGGTCGAGGACTTCGACGCGGATCCCGAGGAGTTCCTCGGTCTCGTCCGGGCGCTGCGGGAGCAGGTGCCGGCCGACGCGGTGCGCGCTCTGGTGATCGGCGAGTGGGGCGAGGCGTACGAGCGGCCCCTTCCGGTCCAGACGCTGGTCGAGGCCGCCGGGGAGTGGACCGGCCTGCGGGCGCTCTTCCTGGCCGACCTGACCTACGAGCAGTGCGAGATCTCCTGGCTCGTGCACGGCGACATCACGCCGCTGCTCGCGGCGTGCCCGTCGCTGGAGGTGCTCTGGTTGCGCGGGGCGCAGAGCCTGCGGCTGGAGCCGGTCCGGCACACCGGGCTGCGCGAGCTGCGCTTCGAGTCCGGCGGGCTGCCGGCCGAGGTGGTCCGGGCCGTCGGCGCGTGCGAGCTGCCGGCCCTGCACCGGCTGGACCTGTGGCTCGGCAGGAAGGACTACGGCGGCGACGCGATTGCCGAGGACCTGGCGGGGGTGTTCGCCGGCGCCGGCCTGCCGGCCCTGCGTCATCTCGCGGTGTGCAACGCCGAGATCGCCGACGCGGTCGCGGCGGCGGTCGCCACCGCGCCGGTCGTCCCCCGGCTGGAGGCGCTCGACCTGTCGATGGGCACCCTGACCGACGAGGGCGCGAAGGCGCTGCTGGCCGGGCAACCGCTGACCCACCTGACGCACCTCGACCTGCACCATAACTACCTCTCCGAGGAGGCGGCCGCCGCGGTGGTCGCCGCGCTGCCGGGGGTGCGGGTCGACCTGTCCGACCCGCAGGTCGCCGAGGACTACGACGGCACCGTCTACCGCTACACCGCGGTCGGGGAGTGAGGGACGATGGCCTTCGGTTCCCACGCGCGCCACTTCGCCGGCCGTCCGGTGGTGGACGTCCCCGCCGACGGGCCGCTGCCCACGGTGGACGGCCCGGTCTCGTGGCGGATCGCCCACTGGCACTTCGACGACGAGACCACGGAGAACTCGCTCTCGGCGGAGTTCCGCGACGCGTTCGACCGGTTCGTCGCGCAGGCCGGGCCGTCCGTGGAGTCCCTGGTCGTCGGCTCCTGGGGCTACGCGGCGTTCCATCCCGCCCCGATCGCGCAACTCTGCGCGGCGGCGTCGCGCCTGCCCGCCCTGCGCGCGCTCTTCCTCGGTGACATCACCTCCGAGGAGTGCGAGGTCTCCTGGATGAGGGTGGGCGACGTCAGTGTGCTGCTGACGGCGTACCCGGCGCTGGAGGTGCTGCGGGTGCGCGGCGGCGAGAACTTCGCCTTCTCCCCCGTGCGGCACGCGCGGCTGCGGGAGCTGGCGGTGGAGAGCGGCGGGCTGTCCCGGGCGTTCGTCGGCGCCGTGCTCGACTCCGACCTGCCCGCGCTGACCGACCTGGAGCTGTGGCTCGGCACCTCCGACTACGGCGGCGACGCGCAGGTCGCCGACCTCGCCCCGCTGCTGGCCGGGGAACGGTTCCCGCAGCTGCGCCGGCTCGGCCTGTGCAACTCGGAAATCGCCGACGACCTCGCCCGGGCGCTGGCGTCCGCGCCGGTGGTGCCCCGGCTGCAACGGCTCGACCTGTCGATGGGCACGCTCGGCGACGAGGGCGCGACGGCCCTGCTGGCCGGGCAGCCGCTGACCCACCTGGCGGAGCTGGACCTGTCCCACCACTACCTGGCGGAGGAGACCGCCGCGTCGCTTGTCGCCGCGCTGCCGGGCGTCGCGGTGGACGTGTCCGACCCGCAGGAGCCCGAGGAGTACGACGGCGAGAGCTACCGCTACACGGCGGTGTCGGAGTGACATGCGCCTGACCGTCGTCGGCAACCCCGCCAACCGTCGGGTGGAGCTGTTCACCCGGGCGGTCCTCGCCGCCGGCCTGCCCCGGCCGGCGGTGCTGCCCTGGGTCGACGTGCTGACCGGCGCGGCGCCACCGGCGGCGGGCGCGCTGGTACGGGTCGACTCGCCCGGCGAGGACGCCGAGGTGGACCGGCTGCTGCGCCGGTCCGCCTCGCCGGCGCGGCACGGCGAGCTGATCGGCCTGGCCGACACGTACGCCGGGCTGCTGCGGGGCCTGGACCGGGTCGCCGCCGGCGGCGCGGAGCTGCTCAACGACCCGGCGGACGTCGCGGTGCTGTGCGACAAGCGGCGCTGCCACGCCCGGCTGTCGGCCGCCGGGGTGCCGGTGCCGGCCGCGCTGCCCCCGGTGCACGGGTGGCAGGAGCTGCGGGCGGCGATGGCGGCGGCCCGCTGGAGCCGCGTGTTCGTCAAGCCCGCACACGGCTCGTCGGCCGCCGGGGTCGTCGCGCTGGCCGTGGCCCGGAGGCGGGTGCAGGCGGTCACCACGATCGAGGCGACCCCGGACGGGCTGTTCAACTCGCTGCGCCCCCGCCGCTACACCGACGAGGCCGAGGTCGCCGCCATGGTCGACCGGATCGCCGCCGACGGCCTGCACGTGGAGCGGTGGCTGCCCAAGGCGGGGCTCGGCGACCGGGTGGTCGACCTGCGGGTGGTGGCGGTCGCGGGGCGGCCCACCCACGCCGTGGTGCGCGCCGCCCGGGGGCCGCTGACCAACCTGCACCTGGGCAACGCGCGCGGCGACCTCGCCGAGCTGCGCGCGGCGGCCGGGCCGGCGGCGTGGGCGGCGGCGATGGAGACCTGCGAGCGGGCGGCCGCGTGTTTCCCCCGCACCCTCCAGGTCGGCATCGACCTGATGTTCCTGCTCGGCTGGCGGCGCCACGCGGTGGCCGAGGTCAACGCCTTCGGCGACCTGCTGCCGGGGATCCTCACCGACGGCCGGGACACCTACGCCGAGCAGGTCCGCGCCCTGACCGACGGCCGGTGGGACCGCTGGCGGGCGGCGGCCGGCCGGACGCCGCCGGGCGGCGACGCGACGCGGCCCGCCGGCGCGGTCGGGCGGGAGGTGCTCGCGTGCGCAGTCTGATCGGCAGCCACGACCTGCTCCTGCTCACCCTCGACACGCTGCGCCACGACGTCGCCGCCGACCTGGCCGCGCGGGGGCGCACGCCGCACCTGGCGCGGGCCCTGCCCGGCGGGCGGTGGGAGCGACGGCACTCCCCCGCCAGCTTCACCTACGCCGCGCACCACGCGTTCTTCGCCGGTTTCCTGCCCACCCCGGTCACCCCGGGCCGGCACGAGCGGCTGTACGCGGCGGCGTTCCCCGGCAGCGAGACGTCCGGCGCCGACACCTGGGTGTTCGACGCGCCCGACCTGCCCACGGCGCTCGCCGCCGTCGGCTACCACACGCTCTGCCTGGGCGGGGTCGGCTTCTTCAACCGGCGCAGCCCGCTCGGGGCGGTGCTGCCGGGCCTGTTCGCCGAGGCGCACTGGGAGCCGGAGTTCGGGGTCACCTCCCCCACCTGCCTGGACGCCCAACTCGACCGGCTGGCCGAGGTGCTGCCGCGGGTGCCGGCGCGGCAGCCGCTGTTCACGTTCCTCAACGTCGCCGCCCTGCACCAGCCCAACCGGCACCACCTGCCCGGGGCGCAGGCCGACGACCTGGCCAGCCACGCCGCGGCCCTGGAGTACGTCGACGGCCGGATCGACCGGCTGTTCGCCCTGCTCACCGGCCGGGAGCGGCCGGTGTTCGCGATCGTCTGCTCCGACCACGGCACCGCCTACGGGGAGGACGGCCACACCGGCCACCGGATCGGCCACGACGTGGTGTGGACGGTCCCGTACGCCCACTTCGTCCTGCGACCGGGGGAATGGTGACCAGCACCGACACGGGCCTCGACGGCTCGCCGTACCAACAGTACCTCTACGCGTACCCGCACAAGACCTCCTACCGGCCGCTGCGACCGCGCCCGCTGCTGGCGGACGTGTGGCGGGCCGAGGCGCGCGAGGCGCTCTTCCTCTACGTGCACCTGCCGTTCTGCGAGATGCGCTGCGGCTTCTGCAACTTGTTCACCCGCGCCAACGCGCCCGCCGAGCAGGTGACCGACTACCTTCGGCAGCTGCGCCGGCAGGCGGGACGGGTCGCCGACGCGCTGGGCGGCGACGCCGGCTACGCCCGCGTGGCGCTCGGCGGCGGCACCCCCACCTACCTGACCGCCGACGAGCTGACCGAGCTGTTCGACATCGCCACCGCGATGGGGGCCCGGCTGCCCGGCGTACCGCTGTCGGTGGAGACCTCGCCGGCGACCGCGACGCCGGACCGGCTCGCGGTGCTCGCCGCGCACGGCACCACCCGGGTGAGCATCGGCGTGCAGAGCTTCCTCGACGCCGAGGCCCGCGCCGCCGGCCGGCCGCAGCGCCGCACGGAGGTGGAGGCGGCCCTGGCCGCGATCCGCGACGCCCGGATCCCCGTGCTCAACATCGACCTGATCTACGGCATCGACGGGCAGACCGCCGACACCTGGCGGGAGAGCCTCGACGCGGCCCTGGCGTGGCGGCCCGAGGAGCTGTACCTCTACCCGCTGTACGTGCGGCCGCTGACCGGCCTCGGGCGGCGCGCGCACGGCCGCGCGGACTGGGACGCCCAGCGGCTCGCCCTCTACGAGCAGGCGGTGGCGACGCTGGGCGCGGCCGGCTACCGGCAGGAGTCGATGCGGCAGTTCCGCCGGGCCGACGCGCCCGCCCCGGACGGGCCGGACTACTGCTGCCAGGACGACGGCATGGTGGGCCTGGGCTGCGGCGCCCGCTCCTACACGACGTCCCTGCACTACTCGTTCGACTACGCGGTCGGCGTGTCGCAGGTGCGCGCGGTGCTCGACGACTACCTGGCCCGCCCGGCCGACGACTTCCGCTTCGCCGAGTTCGGGTTCGCCCTCGACGGCGCCGAGCAGCGCCGCCGGTGGCTGCTCAAGTCGCTGCTGCGCGCCGAGGGCGTCGACGCGGCGGCCTACCGGGCCCGCTTCGGCGCGCTTCCGGGCGACGACTTCCCCGAGCTGGGCCGGCTGGTCGAGCGCGGCTGGGCCGGCGACGGCGGGCTGCGGCTGACGCCGGCCGGGCTGGCCCGCTCCGACGCGATCGGCCCGTGGCTGACCTCGGCCCGGGTCCGCGACGCGATGACCGGGTACGTGCCAAGGTGAACCTCGCGATCCTCTACCGGGGTCCCCTGGCGAGCTGCAACTACGACTGCCCGTACTGCCCGTTCGCCAAGCGGCGGGACCCGCCGGAGCTGCTGCGCGCCGACCGGGCGGCGCTGGACCGCTTCGCCGGCTGGGTGGCGGCCACCTCCGACGTGCGGCTGTCGGTGCTGTTCACCCCGTGGGGCGAGGGGCTGACCCGCCGCTGGTACCGCGACGCGATGGTGTCACTGTCGCACCTGCCGCACGTCGAGCGGGTGGTCATCCAGACCAACCTGGCCGCCCGGGTGGACTGGCTGGCCGACGCCGACCCGCGCGCCGCCGCCCTCTGGGCCACCTACCACCCCGGCCAGGTCGACCGGGACCGCTTCCTGGGCCGCTGCGCCCGGCTGAGCGAGCTGGGCATCCGCTACTCCGTCGGGGTGGTCGGCCTGCCGGAGCACCTCGCCGAGGCGCGGGCGCTGCGCGCCGCCCTGCCCGCCGAGGTCTACCTGTGGGTGAACGCCGCCGAGGGCCGGCGCTACGACGCGGCCGAGGAGGCGACCTGGACGGAGCTGGATCCGCTGTTCGGCTGGAGCGTCCGCCCGCACGTGTCGCTCGACCGTGCGTGCCACGCGGGCGAGACGGCGATCTCGGTGCGCGGCGACGGCACCGTGCGCCGCTGCCACTTCATCGACGAGCCGATCGGCAACCTCTACGACGGGTCGTGGCGCTCGGCGCTGCGACCGCGCCCGTGCGGCAACGCGGTCTGCGACTGCCACATCGGGTACGTCCACCTCAAGCCGCTCGGCCTGCGGGACGTCTTCGCCGGCGGGGTCCTGGAACGCATCCCGGCCGCCTGGCCGCCCGTACGCCGGCCGGTGCCGCTGGCCGCGCCGGTGCACGCGACGGTGGCCGTTCCCGCGCCGCCGCCGGCGTAGCGCGGAGCGGGCCGGCGAACCGGCGCACGCACGCCGCCGGACGTGGCGCAGGGGCGGCCCGGCGCAGGCCGGACCGCCCCCGCACGGGTGGCTCAGTGCGCGCCGGGCAGGACGGCCGCCGCCTCCTCCTTGGCCCGCCGCTCCTCACCGCTGAGGGTGTGCAGCGGCTTCTCCCGGATGAACAGCACCACCACCAGGGCGAGCACCGCGAAGGGGGCGGCCACCAGGAACAGCTCGCCGGTCGCGGTGCCGTACACGTCCTGGATGATCCTCAGCACCGGCTCGGGCAGGGCGGACAGGTCGGGCACCTCGGTGGAGCCCTCCCCGGCCGGGGCGCCGCCGGTCAGCGGGCCGAGCTTCTCCGCGCTCAGCGAGGCGACCCGGTTGGCCAGCACCGCGCCGAGCGCGCTGACGCCGATCGTGCCGCCCATGCTGCGGAAGAAGGTCAGCACGGAGGTGGCCGCGCCCAGCTCGTGCGCCGGGACGTCGTTCTGCGCCGCGAGCACGAGGTTCTGCATGAGCATGCCGACGCCGATGCCGAGCACCGCCATGTAGACGCTGAGCAGCAGGATGCTGGTCTCGGCGTCGATGGTGGCCAGCAGCAGCATGCCGACGACCATCACGGCGGCGCCGGCCACCAGGTAACGCTTCCAGCGGCCGTACTTGGTGATCAGCTGGCCGGCGACCGTCGACGAGACCAGCAGGCCCAGGATCATCGGCAGGCTCATCAGCCCCGCCACGGTCGGCGACTTGCCGAGCGAGAGCTGGAAGTACTGGGACAGGAACACGGTGCCGCCGAACATCGCCACGCCGACCAGGATGCTGGCGATGGTGGTCAGCGAGACCGTCCGGTTGCGGAAGATGTCCAGCGGCACGATCGGCTCGTCCGCGCGGGACTCCACCCAGACCGCCAGCGCCAGCAGGGCGAGACCGCCGCCGACCATCAGCGCCGTCCAGCCCGAGGCCCAGGCGAACTTGTTGCCGGCCAGCGACGACCAGACCAGCACGGTGGAGACGCCGGAGGTGATGAGCAGCGCGCCCAGCCAGTCGATCTTCACCTTGCGGCGGGGGGCCACCGGCAGGTGCAGGGTGCGCTGGAGCAGGAAGATGGAGAGCAGGGTGAACGGGACGCCGATCAGGAAGCACCAGCGCCAGCCGAGCCAGGAGGTGTCCACCAGCACGCCGCCGATCAGCGGCCCGGCGATGGTGCCGACGCCGAAGACCGCGCCGAAGATGCCGGCGTAGCGGCCCAGCTCGCGGGGCGGGATCATGGCCGCCATCACGATGGTGGCCAGGGCGGTCATGCCGCCGGCGCCGATGCCCTGCACGACCCGGCTGACCAGGAGCACCTCGACGTTCGGGGTGAGCCCGGCGATCAGCGAGCCGATCACGAAGAGGCCGAGGGAGAGCTGGATCAGCAGCTTCTTGTTGTAGAGGTCGGCCATCTTGCCCCACAGCGGCACGGTCGCCGTCATGGCCAGCAGCTCGGTGGTGACGATCCACGTGTAGACGGTCTGGGTGCCGTTCAGGTCGGCGATGATGCGCGGCAGCGCGTTCGCCACGACCGTGGAGGCGAGGATCGACACGAACATGCCGACCATCAGGCCGGAGAGTGCCTGGAGCACCTCGCGGCGGGACATGCGGCCGGCGCCGACCTTCAGGGTCTCGGCGGGCACGGTGGCGGTCATTGACTTCCTTACCGGGTACGGGTTTCACGGCCTCCCGGGCACCTTTCCCGGAAGGGGCTTGCGGGTCAGGGCCGGTCGGGTTGCGGCAGCCCCCCGGCGAGGGCGGCGAACGCCTCGTCGACGAGGTCGGCCAGGTCCGGCCGGTCGGGGTGGGCGGCCCACCGGGTCATGGCGTGGCGCAGCGCGGCACCCGTCACGGCGGTGACCAGCGCCGGGTAGCCGTGGTCGGGTTCGACGCCCACCCGCGCCGCGACGACCTCGACGATGGCGCGCTCCGTCTCGGCGTTGCCGGCCACCAGGCGGGGCAGCAGCGCGGGGTTGCGCGTCACCACCTCCATCCGCAGGCACCACAGCTCGCGTTCGGCGCGCACCTCGTCGATCACCTCGTCGAGGGCCGTCCGCAGCGCGGTCAGCACCGGCACCTCGGGCGGCACGGCGGCCAGCCGCGCCACGAGACGCGCCGCGTCGCCCGCCTGGTCGCCGACCAGGGCGTCGTCCTTGCAGGCGAAGTAGTTGAAGAAGGTGCGCGGGGAGACGTCGGCCGCCTCGCTGATCTCCTCCACCGTCACCTGGGCCAGGCCGCGCTCGGCGACCAGGCGCAGGGCCGCCTCGGTCAGCGCGGCCCGGGTCTGGCGCTTCTTGCGGTCGCGCCGCCCGGGAGCGGATTCGGTGCCGGCGGATGTCACGCGGCGACAGTACTAGCGATCTTGCAGATACTGCAATGTTTTATTGTGTGAAGTGACGCCGGCCATCTCCCGGGGCAGGTCCGGGGTTGCCGGGCGGCAACCGGAAACGGCGGCGGCCCCCCCGCGCCCCCCCCCCCAAGGGGTCACGGCTGAATA
>NZ_JBEZEV010000127.1:0-14076 GCF_040649055.1 Micromonospora sp. NPDC049060 | reverse complement strand
CACGCTCGCGACGGAGCAGCGGCGCGGCTCCGGCCGCCCCGCGCCCGGGCTCAGGCCGGGGCGTCGCCCGGGGTGGCGGAGTGCCCGCGCGGCGGGGCGTAGCGGGGGACGTACTCCTGGCCGGTCAGCTTCTGGATCTCGGCCATGACCTCGTCGGTCATCTCGCGCAACGACGTGCGGTCGTCCGACCGGCCGGTGAAGTCGAGCGGCTTGCCGAACCGGATGGTTATCTTGGCGCGGCCGGGGCGGGGCACCCGGGTGCCGATGGGCTGGGCCTTGTCGGTGCCGGTCATGCCGACCGGGATGACCGGCACGCCGGCCGCCACCGCCAGCCGGACCGCCCCGGTACGCCCCCGGTAGAGCCGGCCGTCCGGCGACCGGGTCCCTTCCGGATAGACCGCGACCAGGTCGCCGGCCTTGAGCACCGGGATGGCGGCGTCGAACGCGGACAGCGCCGCCCGACCGCCGGCCCGCTCGACCGGGATGGCGCCCAGGCCGGTGAGCACGTGCTTGGAGAGGGCGCCCTTCGGGCCGGTGCCCGTGAAGTACTCCGACTTGGCCCAGAACGCCAGGTGCCGGGGGACCACGGTGCCGAGGAACAGCTCGTCGGCGACCGAGAGGTGGTTGCCCGCGAAGATCGCACCCCCTGTGTCCGGAATGTGCTCCAACCCCTCCACGGTCGGACGGAAGGCCAGCCGGAGCGCGGGCGCCACGGTGAGCTTGCCGATGGTGTAGAGCAGGGGCACTGGTCCTCCGGCGGAGTGTGTGCGAACAGGCGGTGTCACCGTAACCGACGGGTCCACGCGTCGTCGCCCGGGTGGCGGGTCGACCGCCTGGTGAGCGGGCCTGTCGGGGCCGGTGGGGGCGGTCCGGCGACACTCCGCCGGACCGCCCCCGTCTCACCGACTCATACCCTGCGGACGGCCACGGTCACCCGCTCGCCCTCGCCGACCTCCCCGGCGAAGCCGTCCACCCCGTCGGCGAAGTCGACGGAGTCGGCCAGCACCTCGCGGGCCACGAAGTCGGTGTACGCGGCCACCGCCGCGCGCACCTCCTCGCTGGCCGACAACGCCACCACGATCCGGTCCGAGACGTCCAGGTCGGCGTCGCGGCGGGCCTGCTGCACCACCCGGACGACGTCCCGGGCCAGCCCTTCGGCGGCCAGTTCGGGGGTGACCTCGGTGTCCAGCACGACCACGCCCTCGCCGCCGGGCAGCGGCGCGGAGTGCTCGGCGTCGGCGGCGACCAGGCGCAGCTCGTACTCGCCCTCGACGAGGGTGACGCCGGCGGCGACCGGGGCGCCGTCGACCAGCTCCCACTCCCCGGCCTTGACCGCCTTGATGACCTGCTGCACCTGCTTGCCGACCCGGGGGCCGAGCGCGCGCGGCACCACGGTCAGCACCTGCTGGCAGTACGCCGACACCTCGTCGGTGAACTCCACCGCCTTCACGTTGACCTCGTCGGCGACCAGGTCGCCGAACGGCCGCAGCTGCGCCGCCACCGGCGAGGCGACCGTGAGCTTCGCCAGCGGCAGCCGCACCCGCAGGCCCTTGGCCTTACGCAGCGACAGCGCCGCCGAGCAGACCTCCCGGGTGGCGTCCATCGCCGCGACCAGCTCGTGGTCGGCCGGGAACTCCCCGGCGGACGGCCAGTCGGTCAGGTGCACCGACCGCTCGCCGGTGAGGCCGCGCCAGATCTCCTCGGCGGTAAGCGGTGCCAGCGGCGCCACCACCCGGCACAGCGTCTCCAGCACCGTCCACAGCGTGTCGAAGGCGTCGGCGTCGCCCGACCAGAACCGGTCCCGGGAGCGCCGCACGTACCAGTTGGTCAGCGCGTCCAGGTAGGACCGCACGGTCACGCAGGCACCCGAGATGTCGTACGCGTCCATCTGCTCCTGGACCGTCGACACCAGCTCGTTCGTCTTCGCCAGCACGTACCGGTCGAGCAGGTGGGTGCTCGTCGTGTTCCGCTTCGCGGTGTACCCGTCGGCGTTGGCGTAGAGCGAGAAGAAGTACCAGACGTTCCACAGCGGCAGCAGCACCTGCCGGACGGCGTCGCGGATGCCCGGCTCGGTCACCGCCATGTCGCCGCCGCGCAGCACCGGCGAGGACATCAGCATCCAGCGCATCGCGTCCGAGCCGTACGAGTCGAACACGTGGTAGACGTCCGGGTAGTTGCGCAGGCTCTTGGACATCTTGCGCCCGTCGGAGCCGAGCAGGATGCCGTGGCTGAGGCAGTTGCGGAACGCCGGCCGGTCGAACAGCGCGGTGGCCAGCACGTGCATGGTGTAGAACCAGCCGCGGGTCTGCCCGATGTACTCGACGATGAAGTCGCCCGGGTAGTGGTGCTCGAACCAGTCGCGGTTCTCGAACGGGTAGTGCACCTGGGCGAACGGCATCGAGCCGGACTCGAACCAGCAGTCCAGCACCTCCGGCACCCGGCGCATCGTCGACTTCCCCGTCGGGTCGTCCGGGTTGGGGCGGACCAGGTCGTCCACCGCCGGCCGGTGCAGGTCGCTCAGGCGTACGCCGAAGTCGCGCTCGATCTCCTCCAGCGAGCCGTAGACGTCGACCCGGGGATGGTTCGGGTCGTCCGACTTCCACACCGGGATCGGCGAGCCCCAGAACCGGTTCCGGCTGATCGACCAGTCGCGGGCGTTGGCCAGCCACTTGCCGAACGAGCCGTCCTTGATGTGCCCCGGCGTCCAGTTGATCTGCTGGTTCAGCTCGACCATCCGGTCCTTGAACCGCGTCACCGCGACGAACCACGACGACACCGCCTTGTAGACCAGCGGGGTGTCGCAGCGCCAGCAGTGCGGGTACGAGTGGGTGTAGGTGTCCTGCTTGAGGACGACCCCCCGCTCCTTGAGCTCCCGGATCACCGGCTTGTTGACGTCGAAGACCTGCTCGCCCTCGTACGGCGGCACCAGCGCGGTGAACCGGGTGTGGTCGTCCACCGTGACGATGGTGGGGATGCCGGCCGCGTTGCAGACGTTCTGGTCGTCCTCGCCGAAGGCCGGGGCCAGGTGGACGATCCCGGTGCCGTCCTCGGTGGTGACGAACTCCGCGCCGAGCACCTGGTAGGCGTTCGGGCCGGCCTGCTCGACGAGGAAGTCGAACAGCGGGGTGTAGCGGCGCCCGGCCAGGTCGCGGCCGGAGACGGTGCCGACCTGCTCGTAGCCCTCCAGCTCCTTGGCGTACGCGGCCAGCCGCGCCGCCCCGACGACGTACCGCTGCCCGTCGCGCTCCAGCACCGCGTACTCGATGTCGGGGCCGACGGCGAGCGCGAGGTTGGACGGCAGGGTCCACGGCGTGGTGGTCCAGACGCCGAGGCGCACCGGCCCGCGCACCAGCTCCGGCGCGCTCTCGTCGGGGGTCAGCGCGAACCAGACCGACAGCGTCGGGTCGTGCCGGTCCCGGTAGACGTCGTCCATCCGGGTCTCGGTGTTCGACAGCGGCGTCTCGCAGCGCCAGCAGTACGCCAGCACCCGGAAGCCCTCGTAGACCAGGCCCTTGTCGTGCAGGGTCTTGAAGGCCCACATGACGCTTTCCATGTAGTCCAGGTCGAGGGTCTTGTAGTCGTTGGCGAAGTCGACCCAGCGGGCCTGCCGGGTGACGTAGCGCTCCCAGTCGTGGGTGAACTCCAGCACCGAGGAGCGGCACGCCTCGTTGAACCGGGCCACGCCGAGGTCGAGGATCTCCGCCTTGCTGGTGATGCCGAGCTGCTTCTCGGCGACCACCTCGGCGGGCAGGCCGTGGCAGTCCCAGCCGAAGCGCCGCTCCACCCGCCGACCGCGCATCGTCTGGTAGCGCGGCACGACGTCCTTCACGTACCCGGTGAAGAGGTGGCCGTAGTGCGGCAGGCCGTTGGCGAACGGCGGGCCGTCGTAGAAGACGTACTCGTTGTCGGCGTCGCCTGCGACACCGCCAACGGCTGCGTCCGTGGTCTCCGGTTGCCGGCCGGAGGCCGGCCTGGCCTCGACGGAGGCCTCGAAGGTCTTGTCGGCCGTCCAGTGCTCCAGCACGCGGCGCTCGACCGCGGGCAGGTCCGGGCTGGCCGGAACGCCGGCGGCGGTCGGTTCGTGCAACGGATAGACCATCGGGGGTCGCTCTCCTCGCGCAGCTCACTGTCGTGTGGGTCTGCGAGGACGAGCCTTCTCGGGTACGCCTCGACGGCGCCCCCGGGCAGGCCCGCGGTACCACCCCGCTTGGCGGCCAGGATCGACCGCCCGCTCGTTGGCCGGCTGTGACGGGCCGGACCCGTCCGGTTCTACTGGGCCGGGGTGAACCGGCTGTTCTTCCGGAGGCTCGCCGGTGATGGCCGGGTCATCGCCTTACGACCGCCAAGGTTACCCGACCACCCCGAAAGATCGCCGCCGAGTAAACCCGCCCGGCGACCGGTGCCTAGGGTGACGGGGTGATCCGGATCAGGTTGGACGAGCCGACGCTCGCGCGCACCCGGATCGCGATCAGCCCGCTCTGGGAGGTGTGGACCAGCCTCTACCTGCTGCACCGCAACCCGGGAGAGGCACCCTGGCCGTACACCGGCTGGGCCCGGCACGCCCGGCAGGTACTCGGCGAGGTGCCGGCGACCGCGCCGGTCCGGCTGCTGCTCGCCTCCGGCCACAGCGCGCCCGACTTCCTGACCCCGATCCCGCCGTCGTCGACCCCGACCCTGGCCGACGAACTGGCCGCGCTGCGCGCGACGCCCGCCGAGGTGATCGCCGAACAGATCCCCCGCTACCACCGCCCCGACGACCTGCCCGGCTGGCTGATCCCGTTCGTCACCGACCGGTCGACCGCGCTGGACCGGCTGGCGGGCGGCATCGAGGCCTACTGGGACGCCGCGATCGGCCCCTGGTGGCCGGCGATGCGGGCGGCCTTGGACGAGGAGGTGCTGCACCGGGCCCGCGCACTGGCCGCGGACGGTCCGGACGCGCTCCTTGGTGACCTGCACGAGCGGGTGCGCTGGGAGAATCCGGTCCTCACCCTCATGAAGCCGCCGGAACGGCAGATCGAGGCGGTCGACCAGCGGCTGCTACTGATCCCGCTGATCTTCTCTCGCGGCGCGCTCTCCTGCTCCACCGACCACCCGGAGATCGTCGCCGTCTCCTACCAGGCGCGCGGCGCGGCACTGCTCGCCGAGGAGGGCTCGGGCCGGGCCGCGTCCCCCGCAACGGCCACCGACCGGCTGGCCGTCCTGGTCGGACGTGCTCGGGCCCAGGTGCTCAGGGCGCTGACCCGGCCGTCCACCACGGCCGGTCTCGCCGCCACCCTCGGGCTGGCACCGAGCACCGTCTCGGAGCACCTCTCCGCGTTGCTCTCCGCCGGTGTGGTGCACCGCCGCCGGGTGGGCCGTCGGGTGCTGTACGGCCTCGAACCGGCCGGCCTGGCGCTCGTCCAGCTGGTGGGCGACGAGCCCGTCATCGCCTCGGCCTGAGCATTCGGCTAGAGCCGAATTCGTTCCCACCGGCGTCGTGCTCCCCTAACGTGCCGGGCGTGAGCACCGACGTGGTGAAGGCGGTGGGCGACGACGGACGTACCGCTGTCGCACGGGGTGGTCGCGGCCACGGTGCCGGTAGGTGGACGCGGTCCGCGGCGTCGACCCGACGGTCGGCAACGGGGAGCTGTTCGGCCCGCTCGGACCGATCGGCACCGACGAGGTCACCTTGACACCGCTGGATCCGCGCGGCGCTCATCCCGACCGCCGGCGGGTCGGTATCTGCCCCGACGCCGTCCGGCAGGCCCACGAGGTCCGCCGGCGGCTCGGGGCAGCTCCGTCGTGGCGGTTCCGCCGCTGGGCTCTCCTGGCCGTCCGGCGGAGCCGACCCGCCGTCGAACGGCGTGACCGGGCTCACGTCCGCCGGTGTCACGCCGTGCCTGCGCGCGTCGTCGGATGGGTGACGACACAGACCGGACCGAGGAGGGCCGTCATGCAACGGATCAACGTGGCCGAGGTGGCACCGCAGGCGTACCAGGCCGTGCTGGGGCTGGAGAAGTACGTCCGGGCGAACGTCGAACACACCGTGCTGGAGCTGGTGAAGCTGCGGGCGTCGATGCTGAACGGCTGCGCGTTCTGCGTCGACATGCACAGCCGGGACGCGCTGGCGTCGGGCGAGTCGGACCGGCGGCTCTTCGCCGTCGCCGCCTGGCGGGAGGCGCCCTTCTTCGACGAGCGGGAGCGGACCGCGCTGGCGCTCACCGACGCGGTGACCCGGCTCGGCGAGCACGGCGTGCCCGACGACGTCTGGGACGCGGCGGCGAAGGTGTGGTCCGAGAAGGAACTCGCCGACCTGCTGATGGCGATCGCCACCATCAACGTGTGGAACCGGATCGCCGTGACCTGCCGCACCGACCTCCCCACGGAGGTGTGACGGTCCGCGAGGCGACGCAGGTGGCCGGTGCGCGCGACGCGCACCGGCCCCGCGACGGCGGGTGTGTCAGACCAGCTCGGGGAACCAGAGCGCGATCTCGCGCTTCGCGCTGTCCGGCGAGTCGGAGGCGTGCACCAGGTTCTCGCGGTTGGACAGGGAGAGGTCGCCGCGGATCGTGCCGGCCGCCGCCCGACGCCCGTCGGTCGCGCCGACGAGCCCGCGGACCACGTCGATGACCTGGTCGCCGGAGAGCACCAGCGCCACCAGCGGGCCGCCGGTCATGAAGTCCTTCAGCGGCGGGTAGAACGGCTTGTCGACGTGCTCGGCGTAGTGCTCGTCGGCCAGCGCGGCGTCCATCGTCCGGGACACCATCGCGTCGATCCGCAGCCCCTTGCGCTCGAAGCGGGAGGTCACCTCGCCGACCAGCCCGCGGCGGACCGCGTCGGGCTTGATCAGTACGAGGGTGCGCTCATCGGGGCTGCTGCTGGACACGCTGGGTTCCTCCTGTGCGCGGAAGACGGTCGGGCTGGGTACGGTCAGCCTAGCGACCCGGTCCCGGCACCGGCGCGGCGGCCGGTCCTTCCTCCGGCGGCCGATCCGGCCTAGCCTGGCCCTTGACCCTCGGGAGGTCCACTGTGGCGAATGGCGGGAACCGGCCCATCGCACCGGTACGCAAGCTGATCGCCGCGGTGCTGGGCACCGTGGCCACCTTCGTCGTCCTCTTCGGCCTGGGCATGACGAGCTGGGCGATCGTGGCGCTCGGCGTCGCCCTGCTGGTGCTGGCCATCGCGCTGGCCACGGTGCGCGGGGGCGGTCGCACCTGGGTGATCGGCGAAGGGCACGTGCACAGCGCCTCCGAGCCGCCCACGCAGTACGCCTTCGGCCGCTGCGAACTCCAGCTGGTGATCGACGCCCCGGGGCTGCCGCCCCGGTCCAAGAAGATCATCGAGCCGCGGGTGCCGGTGGCGAAGTGGCCGTCGCTGGGCCAGACGCTGCCGATCCGGGTGGCCCTGGACGACCAGCGCCACGTCCGGGTGCTCTGGGACGACGTGCCCACCCACGCGGAGACCGCCGCCGCCGTCGCGGCCGACCTGCCGCCCGAGTACGCGGGCACCGAGCCGCTGGACGACGTGCTGATCCAGCAGGAGGCCCCGCCGTGGGCGGACCGGGCGCCGGACGACGACTTCCGGGACGACTACCGCGACGACTACCGGGACGACTTCCGGGCGCCGGTGGGCGATCCGCTGGGCGACCCCGTCGGGGATCCGCTGGGCGATCCGCTCGGTGGGGACCGGGTCGGGCGGCCCGAGGAGCGCGAGCCCGTCGTGATGCACCAGCGTCCGGGTGGGCCGGTCGTGCTGGAGGGCACGCTCGTCGAGCAGCCCACCACCGGCACCCTGCCGCGCCGGGCCACCCCGACGCCCCGCCCGCCCGCCGAGGAGCGGTTCGACGCGCCCGGCGAGCGCCCCGACCCGTCCGCGCCGGCGGATCCGCTCGACCTGCCCCTGGACGATCCCGCCCCGCCGCGCGAGCGGGTCCGCGACGAGCGGATCAGCCCGGAGGAACTGGACGAGGCGATCTTCGGTCCGGGTCCGGGTCCGGCGACCGACGCCGACGACGAGGCCGGGGAGACCGCGGCGGCCGGCGACGAGTTCGGGGCGCCGATCGCCGGCGTGGGGCTGACCCTGCTGGTCACCGACCTGCCCCGCTCGCTGGACTTCTACCGCGACCTGGGCTTCGCCGAGGTCGACCGGGGCTCCGGCAACGCGGTCCTCTCCTCCGGGACGACCCGCCTCGTGCTGCGCGAGGTGACCGAGGCGGCGCCGATCAGCCGCCGGCTGGTGCACGTCAACCTCGAGGTCGACGACATCGGCTCCGCTTACGAGCGGCTGCGTGGCACGGGGGTCCGGTTCACGTACGCCCCCCGGGTGGTCAACCGGGGCACGAAGCTGGAGGTGTGGGCGGCGGCGTTCCGCGACCCGGACGGCCACGGCATCGCCCTCACCCAGTGGCGGGAACGCGCCGAGGCCTGACCTGTCAGCCCAGCTCGCCGAGGCCTGGCCGTCAGCCCAGGATGACCCGGCGCACGTGCAGGGCGTAGCCCCACACCAGGGCGAAGACGATCCCCAGCACCAGCAGCGACCAGTGCAGCAGGCCGGCCAGCATGAGCAGTCCCTGCAGGGCGGTGCCGGCGTGCCAGGCCCACGGCCGGCGCATCATGCCGGCGAGCAGCACCGCCGCCACGGCCAGCGCCACCACGGCCCCGATCGCGGCGCCGCCCAGGTCGCCGCCGACCACCCGGATCGGCTGGATGGCCAGCACCAGCACCAGCGCCTCCAGGCTGAGCGTGCCTGCGCCGAGGCCACGGACCGCCCGCTCCGGGTTGCGCAGCCCGGAGCGGCGCGGCGGGCGCCCTGCGGGGTTGCCGTCGGCCGTCCGGACCGCGCCGTCGTCAGGGGTGCCGTCCGACGTACCGGCGGGGAGGTCGCCGGGTGCCCCGGTCGGGCGGTCGTCGCCCGCGGGGGCGCGCTCCGGCCCGGTCATCGCTTCAGCAGCCGACGGGCGTCGGCCACCGTCACCACCGACCCGGTGACCAGCACCCCGACCCCGCTCAGCTCCCCCGGTACGTCCTCCTCGGCCATCGCCACCGCCGCCTCGATCGCGTCCGGCATCTCCTCGGCCACCTCCACCCGCTCGGGCCCGAAGACCTCCGCCGCCAGCGCGGCCAACTCCCGGGCGGGCAGCGCCCGGGGCGAGCTGTTGCGGGTCACCACGACCTGGTCGACCACCGGCTCCAGCAGCTCCAGCAGGCTGGCCGCGTCCTTGTCCGCGAGGACGCCGACCACCGCGACCAGCTTGCTGAAGGCGAACTCCTCCTGGAGGGCCGTCACCGTGGCGGCCATCCCGTGCGGGTTGTGCGCCCCGTCGAGCAGGATGGTGGGCGCGCTGCGTACGCGCTCCAGCCGCCCGGGCGAGCTGGCGGTGGCGAAGCCCTCCCGGACCGCCTCGACGTCGAGCTGCCGCTTCGCCCCGGCGCCGAGGAACGCCTCCACCGCCGCCAGCGCCACCGCCGCGTTCTGCGCCTGGTGGGCGCCGTGCAGCGGGATGAACACCTCCTCGTAGACGCCGCCGAGGCCCTGGAGGGTGAGCACCTGCCCGCCGACGGCGACCGCCCGCCGCAGCACCCCGAACTCGGCGCCCTCCCGGGCGATGGTCGCGCCGACCTCGGCACAGCGCTCCAGGATCGGCCCGGCGGCCTCCTCCTCCTGCGCCGCGGAGATCACCGTCGCGCCCTTGTGGATGATTCCCGCCTTGGCCAGCGCGATGTCCTGGATGGTGTCGCCGAGCCACTCGGTGTGGTCCAGCCCGACCGGGGTGAGCACGCACACCCCGGCCTGGATCACGTTGGTGGCGTCCTCGGCGCCGCCGAGACCCACCTCGACCACCGCCACGTCCACCGGGGCGTCGGCGAAGGTGGCGAAGGCCAGCGCGGTCGTCATGTCGAAGTACGTCAGCGGCTCCGCCGAGCGCTCGTCGACCAGCCGGGCGAGCGGCTCGATCTCCCGGTACGTGGCGACGAACCGTCCCTCGTCCACCGGCTCGCCGTCCAGGCTGATCCGCTCCCGGACGCTCTCCAGGTGCGGGCTGGTGTAGCGGCCGGTGTGCAGCCCGAACGCCCGCAGCAGCGAGTCGATCATCCGGGCCGTCGAGGTCTTGCCGTTGGTGCCGGTCAGGTGGATCGACGGGTACGCCCGCTGCGGGCTGCCGAGCAGGTCCAGCAGCGACTCGATCTTGTCCAGCTCGAAGGCCATGCGGGTGAACCCGCGTTCGGCCAGCTCGGCCTCGACGGCGGCGAAATCGGTGCGGTCGGTCACGAGGGCAGCGCCTCCAGAGCGGCGTCGATGCGGACGAGGTCGGCCTCGGCGACGGCGAGCCGGTCGCGGATCTTGGCGACCACCGGCTCCGGCGCCTTGTCGACGAACGCCGGGTTGCCGAGCTTCGCCCGGGCCTGCGCGGCCTCCTTCTCGGCGGCGGCCCGGTCCTTGGTCAGCCGGGCCCGCTCGGCGGCCACGTCGATCGTCCCCCGGGTGTCCAGGGCCACGCTGACCTCGCCGGGCATGGCGAGCGTCGCGCTGGCCTGGAAGCCGTCGCCGGCCGCGTCGAGACGCACCAGCGACCGGATCAGCGGCTCGTGCGCGGCGATGCCGGCGGCGGCCAGGCCGTCGAGCCGCGCGGCGACCCGCTGCGTCGGGCGCAGCCCCTGGTCCGAGCGGAACCGTCGGATCTCGGTCACCACCCGCTGGAGGGTGCCGACCTCGACCTCCGCGGCGTCGTCGACTCCGGTACGGTCGGCGACCGGCCAGGCGGCAGTCATCACCGTCTCGCCGCCGGTGAGCGCGGTCCACAGCTCCTCGGTGACGAAGGGGATCACCGGGTGCAGCAGCCGCAGCAGCTGGTCCAGCACGTGCCCGAGCACCCGGCGGGTCGCCTCGGCGGCCGGGCCGCCCTCGGCGAGCACCGGCTTGGTCAGCTCCACGTACCAGTCGCAGACGTCGTCCCAGGCGAAGTGGTAGAGCAGGTCGCAGACCTTCGCGAACTCGTACGCCTCGAACTGCTCGTCCACGGCGGCGGTGACGTGCGCCAGCCGGGACAGGATCCACCGGTCGACCGTCGACAGCGTGTCGGCCGCCGGCAGCGGCCCCTCGGTGTGCGCACCGTTGAGCAGCGCGAAGCGGGTGGCGTTCCACAGCTTGTTGCAGAAGTTGCGGGAGCCCTGGCACCAGTCCTCGCTGACCGGCACGTCCCCGCCCGGGTTGGCGCCCCGGGCGAGGGTGAACCGGGTGGCGTCGGCGCCGTACCGGTCGATCCAGTCCAGCGGGTCGACCACGTTGCCGAACGACTTGGACATCTTCTTGCCGTGCTGGTCGCGGACCATGCCGTGCAGGGCCACCGTGTGGAACGGCGGCCGGCCGTCCATCGCGTACAGGCCGAACATCATCATCCGGGCGACCCAGAAGAAGAGGATGTCGTAGCCGGTGACCAGCACGCTGGTCGGGTAGAACTTCGCCAGGTCGGGAGTCTGCTCCGGCCAGCCGAGCGTGGAGAACGGCCACAGGCCGCTGGAGAACCAGGTGTCCAGGACGTCCTCGTCCTGGTGCCAGCCCTCGCCGCCCGGCGGCTCCTCGTCCGGGCCGACGCAGACGATCTCGCCGTCCGGGCCGTACCAGACGGGGATGCGGTGGCCCCACCAGAGCTGGCGGGAGATGCACCAGTCGTGCATGTTGTCGACCCAGGCGAAGTACCGCTTGGCCAGCTCCGCCGGCTCGATCTTCACCCGGCCGTCGCGCACCGCGTCGCCGGCGGCCTCGGCCAGCGGGGCGGTGTTGACGAACCACTGGAGCGACAGCCGCGGCTCGACGGTCGTCCGGCACCGGGAGCAGTGCCCCACCGCGTGCACGTACGGCCGTTTCTCCGCGACGATCCGGCCCTGCTCGCGCAGCGCGGCGACGATCGCCGGGCGGGCCTCGTAGCGGTCCAGGCCCTGGAACGGGCCGTGCGCGGTGATGACGCCCCGCTCGTCCATGATCGTCAGCGACGGCAGGTCGTGCCGCTGGCCGATCTCGAAGTCGTTCGGGTCGTGCGCGGGGGTCACCTTGACCATGCCGGTGCCGAAGCTCGGGTCGACGTGCTCGTCGGCCACGATCGGGATCCGCCGGTCGGTCAACGGCACGGCCACCTCGGTGCCGATCAGGTGCCGGTAGCGCTCGTCGTCCGGGTGCACGGCGACCGCGGTGTCACCGAGCATCGTCTCGGCCCGGGTGGTGGCGACCACGACGTCGTCGCTGTACCGGATCGAGATCAGCTCGCCGTCGTCGTCGGTGTGCTCCACCTCGATGTCCGACAGCGCGGTCAGGCAGCGCGGACACCAGTTGATGATCCGGTTGGCCCGGTAGATCAGCCCGTCGTCGTAGAGCTTCTTGAACATGGTCTGGACGGCCCGCGACAGGCCCTCGTCCATGGTGAAGCGCTCACGGTCCCAGTCGACGGAGTCGCCGAGGCGGCGCATCTGCCCGAGGATCGCACCGCCGGACTCGGCCTTCCACTGCCACACCCGCTCGACGAACTTCTCCCGGCCCAGGTCGTGCCGGGACAGGCCCTGGCCGGCGAGCTGCCGCTCGACCACGTTCTGGGTGGCGATCCCGGCGTGGTCCATGCCCGGCAGCCACAGCGCCTCGTGGCCCTGCATCCTCTTGCGCCGCACCAGCGCGTCCTGGACGGTGTGGTCCAGCGCGTGGCCCATGTGCAGGGAGCCGGTGACGTTGGGCGGCGGGATGACGATGGTGAAGGGGGGCTTGTCGCTGTCCGCCGACGCCCGGAAGTGGCCGGCGGCTACCCACTGCTCGTACCGTCGCTGCTCCACCTCGCCGGGCTGGTACTGGCCGGCAAGGGTCGGGGCGTCGGGGCGTCGGGCATCCAGTCTCTCGGTCACCCTGAAAGTCTACGGAGCGCTTCCCGGGACCCGACGTGCGCCACCTGCCGTTCGCGTACGGTGTCGGCTATGTCCGACGCACATCTCACCGATCGCCCGGTCGCCGACGGGCCCGAACCGATCGACCTGACCGACGAGCCCATCCAGCTCAGCAACCGGGACCCGGAGAGCGCCCCGGAGCGGCGGGGGCCGTGGTCGGGGCGCCGGCGGGTGGCGTGGGCCGTGGCGGCGGTGGTCGGAATCGCGGGGGCCGCGGTGCTCGGCACGGCCGGCTGGCGGGTCGCCCAGCAGAAGGACGCCGATCTGGCCACCCCGGACCGGGTGGCGGGCCTCGTACGCGACGACAGCGACCGGGCCCGCAGCACCTCCGACTACCTGCGCAGCGGGTTCGCCGCCGACATCGACCTGGACAGCAGCTTCGGCACCGTCTACCGGGATCCCGCCGACGACAAGCGCTCGGTGCTCGTCTTCGGCGGGACGACCCTGCTCTGGCAGCCGGAGCGGGACCTGGACAGCCTCTTCGGCCTGCTGACCGACGAGACCGGCAAGGTGACGGGGCTGCGCAAGGTGCCCGCCGGGCGCTTCGGTGGCGTGATGAAGTGCGGCACCACCAGCGGCGACGGCGGCGACTTCGCGGTCTGCGGGTGGGCCGACCACGGCAGCGTGGTGATGGCGATGTTCCCGGGTCGCTCCGTCGACGACGCCGGCGGGCTGTTCCGCGCCATGCGCGAGGAGATCCAGACCCGCGGCTGACGCCTTGGCCGCCCGGCCCGAGTCCCAAGTGGTGCGGCCCGAGGCCAGGTGGCGGCGGCCCGAGGCCAGGTGGGTGCAGGCGGAGCCCTGGTGGCGCGGCCCGAGTCCACGTGGTGCAGGCGAAGCCCTGGTGGCGCGGCCGGAGCCTAGGTGGTGCGGGCGGAGTCCAAGGTGGTGCGGGCGGAGTGTCCCCGGCGCCTGGCGGGGGAACCCGCGGCCCCGGCCTGAAACGATTCCGCCGCCCGAGCGGCCCTGCTCCGGTCTCGGGGTATCCGGCTCTCGGCCTCCGGTCCCCGCAGGATTCGGCTCCCGGCCACGCATCAAATGGGCCGTAACGCAGTTCAGGGCCACCCCGAAGGGGGTGGCCCTGAACTGAAAGATTGTCCGGCGGCGTCCTACTCTCCCACACCCTCCCGAGTGCAGTACCATCGGCGCTGGAGGGCTTAGCTTCCGGGTTCGG
>NZ_JBEZEV010000126.1:0-14345 GCF_040649055.1 Micromonospora sp. NPDC049060 | reverse complement strand
TGCTCTTGCCGGCCCCGGAGGGCCCCAGCAGCAGCACCCGCTCCCCGGCTTCCACGCGCAGGTCCACCCCGCGCACGGCCCAGGCCCGCCGCCCGTCAGCCGGAACGACCACCGGTGGCGGTCTCGCCGGTCTGCTCCCAGATCGAGCTCATCTCGTCGAAGGCCTGCTCCATGAGCTGCACCATGGCCTGCCGGGCCCGCTCGCCGTCGCGCCGCTGGATCGCCTGGGCCACCTCGGCGTGCAACTGGAGGGCCTGCTCGTGCGGGTGGTGCGGCATCAGATGGTGCTGGTGCCGGCCGGTGAGCACCTCGGCGATCAGGTCCTGCAACCGGACGAACATCTCGTTGCCTGAGGCGACCAGGATCCGGCGGTGGAATTCTATGTCGAGCTGGAGGAAGCGTTCCTCGTCGCCGGCCTTGCCGGCGGCCCACATCTTCGCCGCGAGCCCGACCAGGTCGCTCGCCTCGTCGTGACCGACGCGGCTGGCGGCGAGCCAGGCGGCGTGCGGCTCGACGGCGGTACGCAGCTCGGTGATCGAGCGGAGCTGGACGATGCGGCCGGCCGAGGCGAGCCGCCAGCGGATCACCTGCGGATCGAAGACGTTCCAGTGCTCCGACGGGCGGATCATGACCCCGACGCGGCGGCGGGTCTCGATGAACCCGATGGAGGCGAGCACCCGCAGCACCTCGCGGACGACCGAGCGGGACACGGCGTAGCGGTCGACCAGGTCGTCGATGTTGAGCACCGACCCGGGTGTCAGCTCGCCGTCACAGATGGCCGTGCCGAGGCGATCGAGGACGCGCGCGTGCAGGCCGGCCTCGACAGGGGCGAGCTGGGCGGCCACAGCCCCCGGGGAGGACGATTTCACGTCACGGAGCATATCAGTTGGGCCTACCCCTTGTATAAATCTGTTTTTTCGGCCTAGCATCCGGTTGTTAAGCGGATGTAAACCGCGAGGTGGCGGCCCACCCGGTCAGGGCGGCGGCCACGGCCACGGCATAAGGAGAGATGGACGTGAGACGTCGATCAGTTATTGGGACTTCCCTGGCGATGGTCGTCGCCCTCGGCCTGTCCGCCTGTGGTGGCGGCGGGGACGACGCCGGCGGCTCGAACACCGTTCGCGTGACGCTGGTGAACCACGTCTGGACGGAGAACATCAAGAAGGCCCTGCCGGAGTTCGAGAAGCAGTCGGGCCTGAAGGTGGAGGTCACCCAGCTCGGTGAGGACCAGCTCTCCGACCAGTACAACGTCAAGCTCAACGCCGGGTCCACCGACCTGGACGTGATGATGTACCGGCCGCTGCAGGAGGGGAAGCTGTTCGCCAAGAACAAGTACCTCGCCGACCTGACGGACAAGAGCAAGTCGGACAGCGCGTTCGAGATCGCCGACTTCCAGTCCGGACCGGTGCAGGCCACCACGTACGAGGACAAGGTGGTCGGCGTGCCGATCATCACCGAGCAGGAGGTCCTCTACTACCGCAAGGACCTGCTGGAGAAGTCCGGCTTCACCGCTCCGCCGAAGACCCTCGACGAGCTCAAGGCGCAGGCGGCGAAGGTCGAGGCGGACAACCCGGGCGTGGCGGGCTTCGTGTCCCGCACCGGCAAGGCCGCCGCTGTCACCCAGTTCTCCAGCTTCCTCTACAGCTTCGGTGGTGACTTCGTCGACGCCAGCGGCAAGGCCTCGATCAACACCGAGCAGGCCAAGCAGGCGTACGCCTACTACGGCGGGCTGCTGCGTGAGCACGGCCCGGAGAACATCAGCACCGACATGAGCTGGTCCGAGGCGATGGCGATCTTCACCCAGGGCAAGGCGGCCTTCTACACCGAGGCCAACTCGCTCTACAAGAACGCCACCGACCCGGCCAAGTCGAAGGTCTCCGAGACCGTCGGGTTCGCGGCCTTCCCGGCCGGCCCGGCCGGCTCGAAGCCGTACAACATCCCGTCCTGGGCGCTCGGCGTCAACGAGGCCTCGAAGAACCAGGACAACGCCTGGAAGTTCATCCAGTGGGCGGCCGGCAAGGAGCAGGCGCTGGCGCAGCAGAAGGCCGGCGTGCCCAGCGCCCGTACCTCCGTCTGGGAGAACCCGGAGGGCGCGGCGACCTACCCGAAGGACCTCGCCGAGGCCACCACGGTCAGCACCGCCAACGGCGTGGGCCACGACCGGCCGCTGGTCGAGAAGGTCGCCCAGGCGCGGGAGATCGTCGGCCAGCCGATCGTCGACGCGATCACCGGCAAGGACGCGGCCGCCTCGGCGGACGCGGCCAACGAGGCGTTCCAGAAGTTCCTCGACGACGAGGCGAAGTAGCCCGAAGCGCAGGTGGCGGAGCCGACCGGCTCCGCCACCCCGCGTCGGGCCGCTGCCCTGACCCACCCGGAGACCTCATGTCAGCCGTCACCACACCAGTCAAAAGATCGCCCGAGGCGCGTCCGGCGTCCCCGGAGACCTCGGCCTGGTCGCGCTGGGCCAACGCGCACCGCAAGTGGCTCTTCGCGGCACCCGCCATGTTGTTCGTCGCCGTGCTGATCATCTTTCCGGTGGCGTGGACCGGGTACCTCAGCCTGACCGACGCCGAGGGCTCGGTCCGCGCCGAGAGCTCGTTCATCGGCTTCCAGAACTACCTCGACGTGCTCGGCGACACCGACCGGTTCTGGCCGGCCGTGTGGCGCACCGCCCTCTTCACCGGCGTCGTGCTCTTCTTCGAGGTCGTCCTCGGCATGGCGATCGCCCTGCTGCTGTGGCGGCCGTTCCGCGGTGAGAAGTGGGTCCGGGTCGCGATCCTGCTGCCGCTGGTGGCGACCCCGGTCGCGGTCGGCATGATGTGGCGGCTGATCTTCGACCCCAACATCGGGATGGCCAACCAGGTGCTCGGCTGGGTCGGGATCGACCCCCAGCCCTGGCTCTCCGGGCAGAACTCGGCCCTGCCGACGACGATGTTCATCGACATCTGGCAGTGGACCCCGATGGTCGTGCTGATCCTGCTCGCCGGCCTGACGTCGCTGTCCGACGAGCCGCAGGAGGCGGCGCTGATCGACGGCGCCAGCACCTGGCAGCGGTTCCGGCACGTCACCCTGCCGCTGCTGATGCCCACCGTGATCGTCGCGATCCTGCTGCGCGGCATCGACGCCCTGAAGACCTTCGACATCCTCTACGCCACCAAGGGGCGCGGCGGCGGGTCGTTCCACGAGGTGGAGACCCTCAACGTGTACGCCTACGGGCTCAGCTTCGACTACAACGACTACGGCGTCTCATCGACCGTCCTCATCATCTTCTTCCTGATCATCATCGGGGTGATGTGGGCCCTGACCTACCGCAAGAAGGGGCTGGACCGATGAAGCTGCGCAGGCCGTACAAGATCTTCCGCACGGTGGCCCTCGTCCTCGTCGTGCTGTCGCTGATCGCGCCGCTGGTGTGGATGGTCGCCGCGTCGTTGAAGACGAACGTCGACATCTACGACACCGACAAGGCGTTCGTCTTCTCGCCGACGATGGACAACTACTCCAACGTGCTCCAGCAGGCGAACTACATCCAGTTCATCGGCAACAGCCTCTGGGTGGCGCTCGCGGCCACCGTGCTGTCGCTGCTGCTCGGCGTGCCCGCCGCGTACTCGATGAGCCGCTTCAACATGAAGAAGTCCGCGCTCGTCGTGCTCATGGCGCGGGTCATCCCCGGCGTCTCGTTGCTGGTGCCCTGGTACTACGTCTTCTCGAACCTGCAGATGGTCGGCGGGTTCACCGTGCTGATCCTCAGCCACATGTTCGTGTCGCTGCCGCTGATCGTCTACATCATGATGGGCTACTTCGACGGCCTGCCGACCGAGCTCGAGGAGGCGGCGCTCGTCGACGGGCTGACCCACATCGGCGCGTTCCGGCGGATCACCCTGCCGCTGTCGGTGCCCGGCATCGCCACCGCCGGCATCCTGTCGTTCATCTTCTCCTGGAACAACTTCATGTTCGCCCTCGTGCTGTCCGGGGCCGACACCAAGACGCTCCCGGTGGCGATCTTCGACTTCGTCGGCTACGCCAGCATCGACTGGGGCGGCCTGATGGCGGCGGCCACGGTGGTCACCCTGCCGATCATGCTGATCGCCCTGTTCGTGCAGAAGTACGTCGTCTCCGGCCTCACCGCCGGCGCCACGAAGGGCTGAGGACACCATGACCACGATCGAACGGGTGGAGACCTTCCTCGTCGCGCCCCGCTGGCTGTTCGTCCGGGTCGAGACGTCCTCCGGGATCGTCGGCTGGGGCGAGGCGACCTGCGAGGGCCGGTCCGAGACCGTCCGCACCGCCGTCGAGCAGCTCAGCGAGCTGTTGGTCGGCCGGGACGCGCTGCGGATCGAGGACCACTGGCAGGTCATGACCAAGGGCTCGTTCTACCGGGGCGGGCCGATCCTGGCCAGCGCCGTGGCCGGGCTCGACCAGGCGCTGTGGGACATCGCCGGCAAGCACTTCGGCGCGCCGGTGCACCAGCTGCTCGGCGGCCCGGTCCGGGACCGGATCCGGGTCTACGGCTGGGTCGGCGGCGACGAGCCGAGCGAGGTACGCGACCAGATCGCCGCCGCCGTCGCCACCGGCCTGACCGCGGTGAAGATGAACGCCTCCGGCCGGATGAGCACCGTGGCGTCCGTCGCCGAGATCGACGGCGTGGTGCAGCGGGTGGCCGCCGCCCGCGAGGTGCTCGGCGACGAGCGGGACGTGGCGGTCGACTTCCACGGCCGGTTCACCCTCGCCACCGCCCGCCGGGTCGCCCCGCTGCTCGAGCCGTACCGGCCGTTCTTCCTGGAGGAGCCGGTGGTGCCGGAGAACTCGCACCTCATCGGCGAGTTCGTCCGTTCCACCACCACGCCGGTGTCGACGGGGGAACGGCTCTACAACCGGCAGGAGTTCCTGCCGGTGCTCCAGGCCGGCATCGCGGTCGCCCAGCCGGACCTCTCGCACGCCGGCGGCATCACCGAGGTGCGCAAGATCGCCGCGCTGGCCGAGGTGTACGACGTGCAGCTCGCCCCGCACTGCCCGCTCGGGCCGATCGCGCTCGCCGCCTGCCTCCAGGTCGGCTTCGCCACGCCGAACTACCTGATCCAGGAACAGAGCATCGGCATCCACTACAACCTCGGCGCCGAGGTGCTCGACTACTGCCTCGACAAGACCCCGCTGACGTTCGTCGACGGGTACGTCGAGCGGCTCACGGCACCCGGCCTCGGCATCGAGATCGACGAGCACGCCGTACGGGCGGCGGACAAGCGCGGACACGCGTGGCGCAGCCCCACGTGGCGGCACCGCGACGGCTCCTACGCGGAATGGTGATCACATGACCGTCGACCTGACCGCCGAACTGACCGCGGCCCGCATCCTCGCGATCATCCGCGGCACCGACACCGCCGCCGCGATCGCCGCCGGCACCGCGCTGCTCCAGGAGGGCGTACGCGTCGTCGAGGTGGCCCTGACCACGCCGGACGCCCTCGGGGCGATCGAGGCGCTGCGCGCGGCGGCCCCCGCCGGGTCGCTGGTCGGGGCCGGCACGGTGCTCACCACCGCCGACGTCGCCGACGTGGCCGCCGCGGGCGCACAGTTCGTCGTGACGCCGGCCGTGGTCGAGTCGATCGCCGAGGCGGCGCGCCGCGGCCTCCCGGTGGCCGCCGGGGCGCTCACCCCGACCGAGGCCTACACCGCGGTGCGGATGGGGGCGTCGGCGGTCAAGCTCTTCCCGGCGTCGGTCGGCGGCCCGGCGTACCTCAGGGCGGTGCGCGACCCCTTCCCGGACATCCCGTTCGTCGCGGTCGGCGGCGTCGGCCGCGACGACGTGCCCGCCTACTTCCGGGCCGGCGCGATCGCGGTCGGCCTCGGCGGCCCCCTGGTCGGCGACGCCGCCTCCGGCGGCGACCTGGACGCCCTGCGGGCGCGGGCGCGCAGCTACCTCGCCGCCGTGCGGGAGTCGACGCCGTCATGACCGCACCCGACCTGCTCACCGTCGGCGAGGCCCTGGTGTCGCTGCGCTCGGCCGGCCCGCTCGCCGCCGGGGGACCGCTGACCATGCACCTGGCCGGCGCCGAGTCCAACGTGGCCGTCGCGGTGGCCCGGTTGGGCCACCGGGCCGCGTGGGTCGGCCGGGTGGGCGCCGACGAGTTCGGCGAGTACGTGCTGCGCCAACTGCGCGCCGAGGGCGTCGCCGTCGACGGCGTGGCCCGCGACCCGGACCGGCCGACCGGCCTGATGTTCCTGGAACGGCGCACCGCCGACCTGACCCGGGTGCAGTACCACCGGGCCGGATCGGCCGGCTCCGCCCTCGGCGTCGACGACCTGCGGGCCCCGCTGGCGGCCGGCGCGCGGATGCTGCACCTGAGCGGCATCACCCCGGCGCTGTCCGACACCGCCCGCGCGGCCACCCGGTGGGCGGCCGAGGCCGCCGTCGCCGCCGGCATCCCGGTCTGCCTCGACGTCAACCACCGCGAACGCCTCTGGTCGCGCGACACCGCCCGCGAGGTGCTCACCCCGCTGGCCGGGTACGCCTCGACCGTCGTCGCCTCCGCCGACGAGCTGGACCTCGTCGGCGACCCCGGGGCCGACGAGTCCACAGTCGTGGCGGACCTGCTGCGCCGCGGCGTGGACACGGTCCTGGTCAAGCTGGGCTCCGACGGCGCCCGCGCGCACACCCGCGAGGGGGTCCGGCGGACCGAGGCGCTGACCGTGACCGCCGTCGACGCCGTCGGCGCCGGGGACGCGTTCACCGCCGGCTACCTCTCCGGCTGGTTCGACGGGCTCGACCTGGCCGGTCGGCTGCGCCGCGCGGCCACCCTCGGCGCCTTCGCGGTCTCCAGCCCCGGCGACTGGGAAGGCCTGCCGCGCCGCGCCGAACTGTCCCTCCTCGACGGCCACGAGGCCGGCGACGTCCTCCGCTGACCACCGAGCACCCCGAAGAAGAAAGGCACCCCGTGAAGATCGTCGCCGCTGACGTCATCGTCTCCAGCCCCGACCGCAACTTCGTCACCCTGAAGATCACCACGGAGGACGGCGTCACCGGCCTGGGCGACGGCACCCTCAACGGACGGGAACTCTCGGTCGCCTCGTACCTGCGCGACCACGTCGTCCCGCTGCTGATCGGCCGGGACGCGCACCGCATCGAGGACGCCTGGCAGTTCCTCTACCGCTCGGCGTACTGGCGTCGCGGGCCGGTCACCATGGCCGCCATCGCGGCGGTCGACGTGGCCCTGTGGGACATCAAGGCCAAGGCCGCCGGCATGCCGCTGTACCAGCTGCTGGGCGGGGCGTCGCGCACCGGGATCATGGCCTACGGCCACGCCTCCGGGCGGGACCTGCCCGAGCTGTTCGACTCGATCCGCCGGCACCTCGACGAGGGCTACCGCTCGATCCGGGTGCAGACCTCGGTGCCGGGCATCAACGCCGTGTACGGGGTCGCCAGCCAGCCCAGCGCCGACGGCAAGCGCTACGACTACGAGCCGGCGCAGCGCATCCCGCTGCCGGCCGAGGAGGACTGGGACACCCGCTCCTACCTGCGCCACCTGCCCGGCGTGTTCGAGGCGGTCCGCAACGAGTTCGGCCCGGAGCTGCCGCTGCTGCACGACGGCCACCACCGGATGACCCCCATCCAGGCCGCCAAGCTGGGCAAGGCCCTGGAGCCGTACGACCTGTTCTGGCTGGAGGACTGCACCCCGGCGGAGAACCAGGAGGCGCTGCGGCTGGTCCGCCAGCACACCACCACGCCGCTGGCGATCGGCGAGGTCTTCAACACCGTCTGGGACTACCAGACGCTCATCCGCGAGCAGCTCATCGACTACGTCCGCTCCGCCGTCACCCACACCGGCGGCATCACGGCCATGCGCAAGCTGCTCGACTTCGCCGCCCAGTACCAGATCAAGTCCGGCATCCACGGCCCGACCGACATCTCGCCCGTCGGCATGGCCGCCGCCCTGCACCTGGACCTGGCCATCCACAACTTCGGCATCCAGGAGTACATGCGGCACGGGGCCCTCACCAACGAGGTGTTCCGGCAGTCGTTCACCTTCGTCGACGGCTACCTGCACCCGGGGGAGCAGCCCGGGCTCGGCGTCGAGCTGGACGAGGAGGCCGCCGCGAAGTTCCCGTACGTGCCGGCGTACCTGCCGTTCAACCGGCTCCAGGACGGCACCGTCCATGACTGGTGAGGGCGCGTCCCCGACGCGGCACGTGGTCGTGATGGGGGTGTCCGGCGCCGGCAAGACGACCGTGGCGCGGGGCATCGCCGCCCGTACCGGACTGGTCTTCGCCGAGGCGGACGAGTTCCACACGCCGGCGCACGTGGCGCAGATGCGCGCCGGCGTGCCGCTGGACGACGCCGCCCGCCTGCCCTGGCTGCGCGAGCTGGCCGGCTGGATGGCCGCCCGCGCCGCCGAGGGCGTGTCGACGGTGCTGGCCTGCTCGGCGCTGCGGCGGTCCTACCGCGACACGCTGCGGCAGGGGCCGCCGAGCGTCGAGTTCGTCCACCTGGACGGCGCCGCCGGGGTGATCCGGGAGCGGATGGCCCGGCGTGCCGGGCACTTCATGCCGCCGAGCCTGCTGGAGTCGCAGCTGGCCACCCTGGAGCAGCACCACCCCGACGAGTCGGTGCTGGTGCTCGACCTGGCGCTGACGCCTGACGAGCTGGTCTCGGCGGCGGTCGACCGGCTCGGCCTGGCGCACGGCGTCGCCGCCAGCGGCTGAGCGCGTCCCGGTCGCGGTGCCCAGGCGCCGCGACCGGGCGTCAGTCGGGCAGCGCGTCGAGGTAGACCCAGCGGCCGTCCTCGCGGACGAACCGGCTGCGCTCGCTCTGCGTGCCCGGCTGGCCGCCGGCGCGGTGGTGGGCCCGGAACTCGACCGTGCCGGTGGCGTCGAGCAGCCCGCCCCGGTCGGTGTCGACGATCTCCAGGCCCGTCCAGCGCTGGCCGGGGTCGAGGTCGAGGGTGCCCGGCCGGGTCGAGGAGTGCCAGCTGCGTAGCAGGTACGCGGTGTCGCCGACGGCGAAGGCGCTGTACCGCGAGCGCATCAGCGCCTCGGCGGTCGCCGCGTCCGCCTCGCCCCGGTGCAGCCGCCCGCAACATCCGGCGTACGGCTGGCCGAGGCCGCAGGGGCAGGGCCGGTCACGGTCGTCGGCCGCCCGCCGGCGGGATCGCTTCGCCACCGGCCCATTCTGGCCGACGCCGCGGCGCGACCGGCGTCCGGACCCCGCCGGGCGTCGTGGTGCCGGCTCAGCCGGCGCTCGTCCGGGGCGCCCGTCGGGTGCCGAACGACTCCATGGTCGTCGCCTTGCGGGCCGGGGCCGTCGTGGCCGCGCCGGCGCGGGTCGCGGCGGCCTTCGTCGCCTTCTTCGCGGGCGCCTTCTTCGCGGGCGCGGCGGTGGCGGGCGCCTTGCGGGCGCGGGCCGGGGTCGCCGTGGCCGAGGTGTCCTTCTTCCGGGCCGCGCGGGCGGTCGTCGGCGTGGGCTTCCCGCCCGGGGACCTGGCCGCGGTCGCCCCGGTGGCCCGCTTCGTGGCCGTCGCCACCTTCTTCGCCGCCGTCGCCCGCTTCATCGGGGCCTTGCGCGCCCCGGTGGCCTTCCTGGCCCGTCCTGCGTCCGCCATCGTCGCTCCCTCGGGAATCGGCCCTGGGCGCTGGGTCTTCCCCCGGCCCCGGCGGTCAAACGCCGCCGAGTCGGCGGGGCGGGGCAGCGGCCCCGCCCCGCCGGCTGGGCGGATCACACCCCGGCCACCGGTTTGTACGCGCAGACCACCTCCCAGCCGCCGGGCAGCACGGCCACCCGGTCGAAGCCGACCTCCTTGAGCAGGCCGGTGTAGAACTCGACCTCCCGCAGCCGGCTGACGCAGCTGTCGACCCCGATGAGGAAGTAGCTCCAGAAGAACTGCATCGCCAGCCGGTCCGGGGTGCGGAACTCCTCGCAGATCACCAGCAGACCGCCCGGTTCGAGGGCCGCGTACGCCTTCTCGACCAGCCGCCGGGCGACGTCGTTGGGCCAGTCGTGCAGCACCCGGACGAACGCCATGGCGTCGTAGCCCGTGGGCAGCGGCTCGGCGAAGAAGTCGCCGCCGACGAAACCCAGCCGGTCGGCATGCCCCGTACGCGCCCGGGTGGCCGCCACCAGCGGCGCCACGGCCGGCAGGTTGTACACGTCGGCCCGCAGCCCCGGGGCGTCGTCGAGGACGTGCGCGGCGAGCGTGCCGTCGCCCCCGCCGACGTCCAGCAGTCGGCGCCGGTCCGGCCACAGCCGGTCGGCGTTGCGGTGCACCGTCTCGATCACCGGGCCGAGACCGACGGCCATGCTGCGCTCGAAGTCGGCGGTCTGCTCGTCGGTCTTCGGGGGCCAGGCGAAGTCGTCGTCGCTCATGCTCACCTCGCCCCGCAGGCTCTCGGCCAGCCGACCGTGCAGCCGCCGCCAGGGGTAGCGGTCCCGGTCGCGTTCGACGGCGCCGGGGCCGACGACCGCCGTGACGGCCTCCCGGAGGCCGGGCACCGCGCGGTACGTGGCGGTCGTGATGTCGTCGCCCGGCTCACTGCGCTCGACGACGCCGAGGCTCTCCAGGCAGTCGAGGAACTTGTAGAGCCGCAACGGCCGTACGCCGAACCGGGCGGCCAGCTCGCCGAGGCTCGCCGGCCCGGGCTCCAGCGCGTCGAGCAGTCCCATGCCGAGCGCGGTCTCCAGCACGTCCATGGCCTTGGGCCCGTTGGCGAGCAGACTCATCAGCGCCCGGGGGGACAGCGTGACCTTCACCGTTTCAGCTCCTCTTCCAGGGCGTCCATGAACGTGTCGATCTCGTCGAGGGTGTTGTAGACGTGCGGGCCGACCCGCAGGTGGCCCCGCCAGCTGCAGACCATGTCGCGCGCGACCAGCCGCCGCTTGACGGCCTCGCCGTCGGCGACGTCCAGGCAGACGACGCCGCCGCGCCGGTGCGGGTCCGTCGGGCTGACCACGTCGATGCCGGCCGCCGCGGCCCGGTCCAGGACCCGTTGCGTGCAGGCGAGCGAGTGCCGGCGGATCGCGTCGACGCCCACCCCGGCCAGCAGGTCCAGGCCGACCTGGGAGACCAGCGAGGTGAGGGGGAACGGGGTGCCGCCGGCGAACCGCCGGGCCCCGTCGGCCCAGCCGGTCGACGGCTGGAACGTGAACGCCCGGTCGCCGGCCTGCCAGCCGGTGGCCGCCGGTTCCAGCTCCGGGACCAGGCCCGGGCGGACGTAGAGGAAGGCGGTGCCGACCCCGCACAGCCACTTGTGCGCGCCGCCGAGGACCACGTCGACGCCGAGCGCCGTCACGTCCAGCGGCATCACCCCGACGCTCTGGAAGGCGTCGACCACCACCAGGGCGCCGACGTCGTGTGCGCGCCGCACCAGCCGGTGCAGGTCGATGGTGGCGCCGGAGGAGAAGCTGGCGTGCGGGACGCACACCAGCAGCGTGCGTTCGTCGACGCGCGCCTCGAGGGCGTCCTCGTCGAACCGCGGGCCGCCCGAGCCGACCACGTCGAGTCGGGCGCCGTAGCGGCGGAACGCGTTCCAGATGAACGGCACGGTCGGGTACTCGAGGTCGGTGGTGACGATCCGGTCGCGCGGCGGGCGGTAGTCGAAACAGGACGCCACCCGGGCGAGCAGCGTGCTGAGGTTCGCGTCGGTGACGACGCTGCCCGCCGGCGCGCCGATGAGGGCGGCGACCGAGTCGGCGTACCGGTCGAGGCCTACGTGCCAGCTTTGCCAGACCTCGTCGCGCCAACTCCGCAGCGTCTCCCAGTAGCCGGTGAGGACGTGTTCCGCCCCTCTGGGCACCGCGCCGGTGGAGTTGTTGTTGAGATAGACGGCGCTCTGGAGCAGGGGGAACTCGGCGCGCAGGGCGGCGTGCGCGGTGGCGTCGAGGCACTCGGGCACGTGCGCGTCGGGGTGTGGTTCGGGCGGGCTCACTCGGGGCTGCCTCCGGTCGGTTCGGTCGGGGACGGGGATCGGAAGTCGTCGGCGACGGAGGTGAAGACCGGGATGGACCGGACGGCGGCCAGGTAGGGCGTGCCCTCCGTGTAGCCGGTGCCGGGGCGGGGGCCGAGCATCCGGGTCGCCAGCCGGTGGTGCGTACGCCGCCACTGGACGACCGCAGCGGCGAACGACCGCATCTCCTCCTCGACCCGCTCGCCGCCGGGCGCGGCGAGCAGGCCGTCGCGTACGGCGGCCCGGAACGCGTCGTCGACCGACGGCCGCCCGGCGTGCACCCGGTCGCGGACCTCCGGCACCTGGTGGTAGGCGGCCGAGTCCAACCGCGACCCCTCCGGGGTACGGCACAGCGACTCCATCAGCTTGTAGGAGCGCGACTGGATGGCGCTCGCCCCCTCGGTGAACTCCCGGAACGTCCGGAACGCCTCCGCCTGCATGGTGGCCAGCAGCGAGAACAGCGGTCCGGCGGCGGTGAGCTGCTCGCGGGCGTACGCCAGCCGCTCGACCGCCGGCCCCGCCTGGCCGGCGGTCAGGGCGGCGACGGTGGCGCGCAGCTCGTCGGCGATCCCCGCGAAGAGGCACTCGTACGCCTGGAGCACCCGGATGAACAGGTACTCGTCGTGTGTCACGTGGACCGGCAGCATGCTCAGCCGCAGCACCAGCTCGCCGGTGGGATCCGGGTCGGCGGCGAGGGCCCGCAGCTCGTCCGGGGTCGCCACCGCCTCCCGGTGGGGGACCGTGCCGGCCAGGCCCATCCGGACGAGAGCGGGGGACGCGGCCCGTATGCCGAGCCGGTAGCGCTTGGCCACCACGTCCCGGCTCGGGCGCCGCTCGGGCAGCAGGTCGGTGGTGCCGGAGGCGGCGGTCAGCTCGAAGGCCAGCGCGTCGGCGACCAGGCGGACGAGGAGCCGGTCCCGGTCCCGCCGGGCACCGAGCGGGTCGGCGGCCGGCCCGTCGTCGACGTCGTCCCCGCAGGGCAGCCGGAGCAGCCGCAGCGCCAGGTAACTGCGGTAGTCGTACCGGCCGTCCCACTTGTCGAGCGCGGCGTCGAGGAAGTCACCCAGCAACCGGGCGTGGGCATCCCGCGCGGCCGCCGGCACCGTCGACTGCGCGCGGGCCTGGTCGAGCAGGGCCAGCAGTTCCTTGTCGACGAAGTGTTTGCCGACCCGGTGAAACTCCGCCAGCACGGCGGAGTATGGGAAACTGTCGGGCTCACCGGCACCGGACAGCCAACTCGTCAGTTCACGCACGAACCGCACCTCGACATTTCGGTCGCCACGCAGACAGGTGGGGAGGGATTGACAATTTCTGGTGGACGAGGATTGTCAGGGACGACCGACAGGTGATTCGTCACCGGATTCGTCGGTGGGCTTCAGGCGGGCCCGCCACAGTTCGGGGAAGAACCGGTACCCGACGAGCTTGGCGAGCATCGTCGCCTCGGCGCCGTCCGGGGCGTGGCCCCCGACGCGCAGGGCGATCTGGTAGTGCCGCGTCCGCCACAGCGACACCCGCTCGTCCCACTCGACGAGCGCCTCGGCGAGCCGCTGGACGGGGTCCGCCGGATCCGGCCGGCCCAGTGTGGCCGGGTCGATTCCCTGGGCTTCCAGCTGCTCGGCGAACGCCCGGCCGAGCTGTCGGCTCGTGGCCTGGACCTGCCGCCAGCCGGGCGACTCCGCGCCGGATCCCTTGCCCAGCGCCGGTTGCATGGCCTGGAAGTCGGCCGGGGACAGGTGCCGGAACATCTCCAGCTGGTCGGTGACCAGCTGGATTCCGAGCGTCGCCCGGGCCAGCAGCGACTCGGTCACCGCCAGCTCGCCGGCGCGCAGCCGGGTGACCGCCTCGGCCAGCTCGGCGGCGGCGAGTTTCAGCCACAACTCGGTGGACTGGTGCACCACCTGGAAGAGCAGCTCGTCGCGGTGGAGCATCTCCTCCGGACGCCGTTGCAGGTCGAGCAGCGTGTCCAGCCGCATGTAGCGCGCATAGTCCGTGGCGCCGTCGCCAGGCAGCACAGGTGAGTGGTCCCGCTTCACGGAATTGTGTCCCCTTCGGTCGGCGTCGCCGCATCGGAATCCGACGGTGCGACAGCGCGTGCGGCGGCCATTATGCAACGACGAAAGGCAATGTGTCACGCCCCTGTCGCGCACCGTGTCCCTTTTCGGAAAGGGGAGGGTTTCCGCCATTTTCGGCGACATTCACAAGGCGGTTTGTTAGCACATTTGGTCGACATTCGTCAATCGTGGTGAACGGCTGACCCGTCACACCGGCGGGTGGGTGCGGGGTTGGGTCGACGGTTCCCGTCGGGCGGGGCACGAGAAAGCCGCCGCCGTGCCGGGGGAGGTGCGGCCGGTGGTGTCCGCGCCGGAGCAGGTGCTCAGCCGCTCCGGCGGCGAGGTGGATCCGACGGCGGCGGAGACGGT
>NZ_JBEZEV010000125.1:0-14377 GCF_040649055.1 Micromonospora sp. NPDC049060 | reverse complement strand
CAACAAGGTCGTGGTCCAGCTCGGCCGCCCCGACCTGCTGGTGGAGCCCCGGCGCGAGCGCCCCCCCCGGGTTGCCGGCGCCCCCCCCCCCCGCGGCGCCGGGGGGGGTCGGGCCGGGGGCGGCCCCGCCCCCCCCCCCCCGGCCGGTCAGGGACCGCCCGAGGCGTCCAGGTCCGCGAGGCGGTCGTGCAGCGGCTTGAACAGCGCCGCCGGCGCGGCGATCACCAGGTCCGGGCCGGCCGGCAGCCCGCCCAGCCCGGCGACCAGCAGCCCGGCCTCGGTCGCCACCAGGGCACCGGCGGCCTGGTCCCAGGCGGCGAGCCCCTTCTCGTAGTAGGCGTCCACCCGGCCCTCCGCGGCCAGGCAGAGGTCCAGCGCCGCGGCGCCGAACCGGCGGATGTCCCGGATGTGCGGAATCAGCTCGGCGACCACCCGGGCCTGGTGCGCCCGGCGCCCCGGGTCGTAGCCGAATCCCGTGGCGACCAGGGCCTGGCCGAGATCGGTCTCCGTCGAGCAGCGCAGCCGCTCGCCGTCGCGCCAGGCGCCCCCGCCGGCCGTGGCCGTCCACTCCTCGCCGGTGCTGACGTTGCGCACCACCCCGGCGACCACCTCGCCGTCGACCTCGGCGGCGAGCGACACCGCGCAGTGCGGGATCCCGTAGAGGTAGTTGACCGTGCCGTCGATCGGGTCCACGATCCAGCGGACGCCGCCGGGGGCGACCGGGCCGGTCTCCCCCGCCCCGTACTCCTCGCCGAGGACGGCGTCGCCCGGCCGCAGCCGGCGCAGCGCGTCGATCACCTGCCGCTCGACGGCCCGGTCGGCGGCCGTCACCACGTCGGTGACCGTGCTCTTGGTGGCCGCCACCGACACGCCCTCGACCCGCATCCGGTACGCGGTGGCGGCCGCGTCCCGGGCCACCTCGACCGCGATGTCCAGCAGTTCCGCCGGCGTCGAGCGATCCATCGTTCGTCCCCTTCCCGCACGGCCGGGGTGTTCCGGGTCACGCGCTGTACCATCCTTACAAAGTCCACATCTACGTCGAATCGGCGGTCCCCGCCGCCGGTCCGCCGTGCGGCGCGGGATGATCGCCGCAGACGGCGTTACAATTCACCCCTGCCCACGCTGCGACGGACCGCCAACGACCGGCCGGCCCGGGACACGGGGGTTCCTCAACCACATCGCCCGGCAAGGTGCCCCGCTCTGCGTCGGACGACCCGGCCGTGCTCGCTCTTCGCCTCCGGAAGGTCATTCGTGACAGAACCCCGCCAGACCGGCGCCGACGTTCGCTCGCTCACCGACACTCTGATCGCCCACGCGCAGAGCGCCGGCGGCCAGCTCACGTCGGCTCAGCTCGCGCGCACCGTCGAGTCCGCCGAGGTGACTCCGGCCCAGGCCAAGAAGATCCTGCGGGCGCTCTCCGAGGCGGGAGTGACCGTGGTGGTCGACGGCTCGGCGAGCACCCGCCGCCGCGTCGCCGCCGCCCGATCGGCCACCCCCGCGTCCCGGGCCACCACCGCCAAGACCACCAAGAAGGCCGTCGCGCCCGCCCCGAAGCAGGCGCCCGCCGCGGACGAGGCCCCGGCGCCCGCCCCGCGCAAGGCCGCCCCGCGCAAGGCCACCGGCACCACCGCCGACGTGGCCGCCAAGGCCGCCGCGCCCGCGAAGGCGACCAAGTCGACCCGGGCCACCAAGGCGACGGTCGCGGCGGCCGGCGCCAAGCCGGCCAAGGCCGGCGGCAAGGCCAAGGGCGAGGGCGCCGAGGGCGACATCGACCCGGAGGAGTTGGCCGCCGCGATCGAGGACGTGGTCGTCGAGGAGCCGGCGGAGCTGACCCGCGCCGCCGAGACCGACGCCGCCAACTCGGCCAGCGACAACGACTTCGAGTGGGACGACGAGGAGTCCGAGGCGCTCAAGCAGGCGCGTCGCGACGCGGAGCTGACCGCCTCCGCCGACTCGGTCCGGGCCTACCTCAAGCAGATCGGCAAGGTCCCGCTGCTCAACGCCGAGCAGGAGGTGGAGCTGGCCAAGCGGATCGAGGCCGGGCTCTACGCCGCGGAGCGGCTGCGCGCGGCCGACGAGGGCGAGGAGAAGCTCACCCGCGAGATGCAGCGTGACCTGGGCTGGATCTCGCGCGACGGCGAGCGCGCCAAGAACCACCTGCTGGAGGCCAACCTCCGGCTGGTCGTCTCGCTGGCCAAGCGCTACACCGGTCGCGGCATGGCCTTCCTCGACCTGATCCAGGAGGGCAACCTCGGCCTGATCCGCGCGGTCGAGAAGTTCGACTACACCAAGGGCTACAAGTTCTCCACGTACGCCACCTGGTGGATCCGGCAGGCGATCACCCGGGCCATGGCCGACCAGGCCCGCACCATCCGCATCCCGGTGCACATGGTCGAGGTCATCAACAAGCTCGGCCGCATCCAGCGCGAGCTGCTCCAGGACCTGGGCCGCGAGCCCACCCCGGAGGAGCTCGCCAAGGAGATGGACATCACACCGGAGAAGGTGCTGGAGATCCAGCAGTACGCCCGGGAGCCCATCTCGCTGGACCAGACCATCGGCGACGAGGGCGACAGCCAGCTCGGTGACTTCATCGAGGACTCCGAAGCCGTGGTCGCGGTCGACGCGGTCTCGTTCTCGCTCCTGCAGGATCAGCTCCAGCAGGTGCTGCAGACGTTGTCCGAGCGTGAGGCGGGGGTGGTACGCCTGCGCTTCGGGCTGACCGACGGCCAGCCGCGCACGCTGGACGAGATCGGCCAGGTCTACGGGGTGACCCGGGAACGCATCCGGCAGATCGAGTCCAAGACGATGTCCAAGTTGCGCCACCCGTCGCGTTCGCAGGTGCTCCGGGACTACCTGGACTGATCGCGATCGTCAACCGAACGTGTCGTTTTGACCACCTGGCGTGCAACGTCGGAAGGTGATCGTTCGGTTGCACGATTGTGATCGTTGACGTGGCACCCTTGGTGCACGGCACACTGTCCCTGCCATGTGTGACCTCGGTCCCCCGCGGGCACACAGGGAAGGCAGCGCCGGGACAGGGTGTTGCACGATAGGTGAGCAAAGACCGAAGAGAGTGTTCATCGGTGACGACCAGAGGAGGAAGGCGATGACCCCGACCCTCACGCCGCCGCCCGAGACGGTGGCTCCCCCAGCCGCCGATGAACGGTGCGACCGCTGCAATGCTGCCGGCAAGCTCCGGATCACTCTGGCGGGTGGGAGCGAGCTGGTGTTCTGTGGGCACCACGCGAACAAGTACGCGGAGGATCTCGTGAAGATCACCGTGCGGTTCGCGACGGACCCGGAGTTCAGCTGGCGTGGCGCCGATCTGATGGCGAACTGAGATCCGCAGACCCACGACATAGCCGGCCGGAGGCCCCCTGAGGGGGCCTCCGGCCGGCTTTTTGCGTCTCCCCGCCCCGACACGCCCGAGCCGCCCGGCACGCCCGATCCCGGGCACCGGTGGCGGGCCGGTCGACAGCCGTCAGAGGGTCTGGACGGTGGCGATGCGTTCCTCGAGCTGCTCGATGGTGGCCTGGGCGCTCGGCGGGCCGCCGCAGAGGCGGCGCAGCTCCGCGTGGATCTTCCCGTGCGGCTGCCCCGTGCGGTGGTGCCGGGCGGCCACGAGGGCGTTCAGTTGGCGGCGTAGGGCGACCCGACGCTGGGCGGCACTCATTGGTGCCGGCGGCGCCGTGGGCGCCGCAGCGGCCGCCTCAGCCGGCCTGGCGGCCCGGCGGCGCTGGGCCGCGAGCTGTTCCTGCTGCCGCTTGGTCAGCAGCAGGGCCACCTGGTCGGCGGTGAGCAGCCCGGGCAGGCCCAGGTACTCCTCCTCCTCGGGGGTGCCGGCCTGGGCGGCGGTGCCGAACGAGGCGCCGTCGAAGATCACCTGGTCCAGCTCGGCCGTGGCGGAGAGCGCGGCGAAGCGCTTCTCCAGCTCGCCGCTGGCCTGGTCGTCGCGCTGGGCACGCTCCAGCAGGTCGTCGTCGAAGCCCTCGCGATCCTTGGGCTTGCCGAGCACGTGGTCCCGCTCGACCTCCATCTCGCTGGCCAGCCCGAGCAGGTGCGGCACGCTGGGCAGGAAGACCGAGGCGGTCTCGCCGGGGCGGCGGGCGCGGACGAACCGGCCGATCGCCTGCGCGAAGTAGAGCGGGGTGCTGGCGCTGGTCGCGTACACGCCGACCGCCAGCCGGGGGATGTCGACGCCCTCGGAGACCATCCGGACCGCCACCAGCCAGCGCTGCTCGGACGCCGCGAACGCCGCGATCCGCGCCGAGGCGCCCACGTCGTCGGAGAGCACCACCGCCGCGCGCTCGCCGGTCACCTGCGCGATGAGCTTCGCGTACGAGCGGGCGGTCTGCTGGTCGCTGGCGATGATTAGCCCGCCGGCGTCGGGCATCCCCGCGTTGCGCAGCACGGTCAGCCGGGCGTCGGCGGCCCGCAGCACCTGCGGCATCCAGTCGCCGGCCGGGTCGAGCGCGGTGCGCCACGCCTGCGCGACGAGGTCCTGGGTCATCGGCTCGCCGAGCCGCGCCGCCAGCTCCTCCCCGGCGTTGGTGCGCCACCGCGTCTCCCCCGAGTACGCCAGGAAGAGCACCGGCCGGACGACGCCGTCGCGCAGCGCGTCGGCGTAGCCGTAGACCGAGTCGGCGCGGGAGCGCAGCAGCCCGTCGCCGCCCCGCTCGTACTCGACGAACGGGATCGGATTGTCGTCGGAGCGGAACGGGGTCCCGGTGAGCATCAACCGGCGCTCGGCGCCCTCGAAGGCCGCCTTCACCCCGTCGCCCCAGGAGCGGCTGTCCCCCGCGTGGTGGATCTCGTCGAGGACGACCAGGGTGCGCCGGGTGAGGGTGCGCCGCTTGTGCACGTGCGGCGCCATGCCCACCTGCGCGTACGTCACGACGGCGCCGTGGAAGTCGGCGGAGGAGTGCAGGTCGGCGTTGCGGAAGGCGGCGTCGAGCTGGATGCCGACCCGGGCCGCCGCCTGCGCCCACTGGGTCTTCAGGTGCTCGGTGGGTGCCACCACGGTCACCGCGTCGACGGTGCCGTCGGCGAGCAGCTCGGCGGCGATCCGCAGGGCGAAGGTGGTCTTTCCGGCGCCGGGGGTGGCGACCGCCGTGAAGTCGGGGTCCCGCCGACGCAGGTACTCCACGAGTGCCTTGCGCTGCCATGCGCGCAGTGCCGGAAACGTCTCGATCGCCGGCAACCGGGCCGCCACGGGAAGCTCCTCTCCGACCGCCTGACGGCGGACCCCGGGCGAGGGCCACGGGTACCGCCGCCCATGAAAACGCCTCCGCGCAGTGGGTGCCGCGAAGGCCGACCCAGCATAACCAGCACCGCCCCGCCGGGCCCACGCGACATACGGGCCACGCCGGTCCCACCGCCTCCGCCCCGGGCCACGAGCGGCCCGGCGCCGACGCCACCCTTCGGGCACCCCGGACACGCGACCGCCGCCCGGCAGGCCCGACCGGCAGACCCGGACGGCAGGCCCGACCGGCAGAGGCGACTCCACAGGTGCAGGAACAAGTGAGCGGCCCGCGACACTACGGGCTCAAGGCTGGCACCACGGGGGAGGCATCCCGGTCATGAGTCAGGGGAGAACGCTATTCGGCTCCACCTTTGGCCGCCGCTGCGTAATCCATGACGATATGGTGGAATAGTCGACTTCGTGCAGGCTTTCGCCAACGAGGCCCAGGTCTCGCCGTGCCGCCTCGTAGAAGTTGGACCGGGCAGGACCAGACAGTTCGAGCGCCTGCGCGAACCTGGCCACATCGTACGAATCCTCGGAGACGATACCCACCAGACTCCAGATCGTCCGGTGCCACTGCCGCGCCGCCTCCACGGCCTGTGGGGTGCCGACCAACAGCACCGTCTCCCACTTGGCCGCACGTGCGGCATCCGCTGCCTGCAGTCGCACGAGATCGTCGGGAGACGCCGAGGAATCCGTGCCACGGTGCCGGCGCGCGTCCACTTCCAGGGTCAACTGAAAGAGCTCTTTCACTGCGCCTGCGTAGTTCGCGTAGGCCGCCGCCCTCATGTCGCCCCACCGGGCCTGGTGCTCCCGACGCCACCTGGATCGCTCGGCCGACGTCGAAACGAGATAGGACCCCAGAGCGCCTATCAGCACGCCCGCAAGGGTTGGCAACTGCTGGAGAAGTGCAGACAAGACGATCTCCGCTCTCTTGGCGGACCGACCTGGCACTCATCTTCCCACCACAGCGCAACCGGGTCGTGGATTGCGGAACGGGGCTGCCGTCACTCCCGCCGGCCGCGCATGCCCGTCCCGGGCGGCCGCGTGGTCGGCACCGGCGCCGACCAGCGCCGCCGCAGCGCCACCAGGCGCAGCAGGAAGACCGCGGCGGCCGCGGCGGTCAGCCAGGCGGCGTTGGCGTGCCCGAGAGCGTCCAGCAACACCACGAGGATCGAGCCGGCGAGCGCGGCGACGGCGTAGATCTCCCGCCGCAGCACCACCGGGATCTCGGCGGTGAGAAGGTCCCGCCCGAGACCGCCGCCGATCGCGGTGAGCATGCCGATCACGCAGGCCCCCACCGCCGGCACCTGGGCGTCGAGGGCCTTGACCGTGCCGGTGACCGTGAACAGCGCCAGCCCGGCCGCGTCCAGCACCAGCACGGTGGTGCGCAGCCGGGCGAACTGGGGGTGCAGCCAGAAGACGGCGGCGGCGGTGACGGCGGCCGTGGCGGCGTACCGCCAGTCGCCGAACGCCAGCGGCGGCGCCTCGTCGATCGCCAGGTCCCGGAAGATCCCGCCACCGAGCGCGGCCACGAAGCCGACGAAGACGACGCCGAAGAGGTCGAGCCGTTTGGCCACCGCCGCGGAGGCCCCGGAGGCGGCGAAGACCGCCACCCCGGTGAGGTCGGCGAGGAGCAGGGCGGTGGAGGTGGTCACCGGCGAAGGTTACGTGCGCGACCGGGAGGGTCGCCCACGCTCACTCGCCCCAGGAGTCGTAGATCTCCTTGCACTTCGGGCAGACCGGCGAGCCGGGCTTGGCGGCCTTGGTGACCGGGAATGTCTCCCCGCACAGCGCGACGACGAAAGTGCCCATGACGGCACTCTCGGCGATCTTCTCCTTGCGCACGTAGTGGAACATCTCGGGACCGGTGTCGGCGTCCTTCAGCTCCGGACGCTCGAGAACCTCTGTGCTCACTTCTGCACCTCCGACCGTCAAGTCTGGCAGGTCACCCCCGCTCCGGTCCACTTCAGGTCGCCCGGACGGGGGCCGTACGGTGGTGACGTGACCGACTTTCACATCCGCTACGGCAGCGAGGTTGCCGACGCCCTGCGCGACGGGCGTCCCGTCGTCGCCCTGGAGAGCACCATCGTCTCGCACGGCCTGCCCCGGCCGGACAACCTGCGGGTGGCCCGCGAGATCGAGCAGGCCGTCCGGGACGCGGGTGCGGTCCCGGCGACCATCGGCATGGTCGGCGGGCGGCTGGTGGTGGGCCTGGACGACGCGGAGCTGACCCGGCTCGCCACCGTCGACGGGGTCGCCAAGCTCTCCGTACGCGATCTCGCCGTCGCCGCCGCGACCGGCGCGGACGGCGCCACGACCGTGGCCGCGACCAGCGCGGTGGCCGACGCCGCCGGGATCGGCGTGTTCGCCACCGGTGGCCTCGGCGGGGTGCACCGGGAGGCGGCGCAGACCTTCGACGAGTCCGCCGACCTGGTCACCCTGGCCCGTACGCCGATCGCGGTGGTCTGCGCCGGGGTGAAGTCGATCCTCGACGTGGGCGCGACCCTGGAGCGGCTGGAGACCCTCGGCGTCGGCGTGGTCGGCTTCCGGACCCGGCGCTTCCCCGGTTTCTTCATCACCGACGGCGGCTTCGACCTGGACTGGTCGCTGGACTCCCCGGAGCAGGTCGCGGACGTGCTGGTGGCCCGCGAGCAGCACGGCGCACACCACGGCGGCCTGATCGTGGCCAACCCGCTGCCGACCGACGAGCAGCTCGACCCGGCGCTGCACGACCGCACCCTCGCCGACGGGCTGGCCCTGCTGGAGCGCGACGGGGTGACCGGCAAGGCCGTGACGCCCTACCTGCTCGCGCACTTCCACTCGGCGACCGAGGGGGCGAGCCTGGCGGTGAACGTCCGGATCATCCTGCGCAACGCCGACCTCGCGGCCCGGATCGCCGTCGCCGCGGCCGCCCGCCGCGCCGGGGCATGACCGCAGGCCGCGTCCTCGTCGTCGGTGACCTGATCACCGACGTGGTGGCGGTGCTGGCGGGGCCGGTGGCCACCGGATCGGACACGCCGGCGGCGATCCGGTTCAGCGGCGGCGGGCAGGCCGCCAACACCGCGGCCTGGCTCGCCGCGCAGGGCGTACCTGTCACGCTGGTCGGTGCCGTCGGCGACGACGACGCGGGGCGGGACCGGGTGGCCGAGTTGGAGCGGGCGGGGGTCGACTGCGCGACGCGGGTGTGCCCCGACCGCGCCACCGGGACGGTCATCGTGCTGGCCACGGCCGGGGAGCGGTCGATGATCACCGAGCGGGGCGCGAACCTGCGGCTGACCCCGGGGGACGTCGACGCGGCCCTGACGGCGACGCCGGACGCGCGGCACCTGCACCTGTCCGGGTACACGCTGCTGGACGCCGAGTCCCGACCGGCGGGGCTGCGGGCGTTGGCCGCCGCCCGCGAGCGCGGGCTCACCACCAGTGTCGACGCGGCCTCCGCGGCCCCGCTGCGGCGGGTCGGCGCCGCGGCCTTCCTGTCCTGGGTACGCGGGGTCGACCTGCTCCTGGTCAACGCCGACGAGGCGACCGTGCTGGCCGGCGGGCTGGACCCGGCGGCGCAGGGGCGGGCGCTGTCGGCCTCCGCCCGGCGGATCGTCGTCAAGCAGGGCGAGGCCGGGGCGGTCTGGGTGGACCGGGACGCCTCGGTGGCCGTGGCGCCGGCCCGCCGGGTGTCGGTGGTCGACGTCACGGGGGCCGGGGACGCGTTCGCGGCCGGGCTCCTGGCCGCCTGGCTCGACGGCGCGCAGCCGGCGGTGGCGCTGGGCCGCGCCGGCGACCTCGGCGCCCTCGCGGTCTCCCAGATCGGCGCCCGCCCCTCCCCCTGACCTGTGGGCCGAAAGGGCGGGTGGGATCAGGGCTCGGCGTCGATGATCTTGTGCGGGCGTTCCTCGGCGGTGAGGCTCATCGGCGGAGTCTCGTCCCGGTGCCGCGGCTGGAAGCGGTTGGCCAGCCGGTGCTCCTCCTTGGGCGGGCGGTCGTTGGCCAGCAGCACGGCCAGCCACGGAATGAGCACCATGCCCAGGGCCACCATCGGCAGCCAGAGCCAGAGCAGCGGGGCCTGCACGCCGACCAGGACGGCACCGACGATCACGCAGGCCACCCGGATGCCCATCATCAGCACGTAACGCTTCTGACGGCTGGTGAGCTGGTCGTCCTGGCTGCGCGAGGCGTCGGTGATCAGGATCGGCTGGTACGCCTGACGCTTCACCACGGGCCTCCTCGAGGGGGTTACGCCCCATCCTGTCACCTGCGGCGCGTGATCAGCGAAAATCGCTCGACCCGGCCCCGTGTTACCTGCGTGGTACGCTCGCGCCGTGGGCAGCAGGTTCAGCTTCACCGACGAGGCGTTGGCCAACCTGAGGGTCTACGACGTCACGCCCGCGGAAGTCTGGGAGGCGCTGCACAGCACCCGCCGGGTCATCCGACATCTCGGCGACGACGTGATGGTCGTCTACGCCGCCGCCCGCCGGGGGCGCCGGCTGGCCGTGCTGCTCGCCGAGGCCGACGGCACCGACAACGACTGGGACATCCTCTCCGCCCGCGAGCTGAGCGACGTCGAGGCGAAACGCTACGACGAGGCCGTGCGGAGATCTCGCCGATGAGGAGGCGGTGACGATGAACCGTAACGACGCGACCAAGCAGTTCCACAGCGGCGGTGACCGGCTCGCGGAGCTGATCGACGGGAGCCAGCAGGTGGAGCTTCCCACCCCCGACACCGACACCCCCATGGTCAGCCGCTCGGTGCGCCTGCCGCTGGAGACGTACGAGCGGGTCCGCGCCGCCGCCGACGCGCGCGGCATCGGGGTCACCACGCTCATGCGGCAGTGGATCGAGGCCGGCCTGGCCGACCTGGACGACTCGGCCACGGTCTCCCTCGCCGACGTCCGGCGGGCGCTGGCCGCCCTCTCCCGGCCGACCGCCGCCTGACCCGCCCCCTCACGGCGCGGGGAACTCGCCCCCACCGGTCCCGCCGTGCCCGAGCGGCGACGCGGCCGGCTCGGGCGGGCGGCCCCTGCTGCGCCGCGCGTCGGCGGACGCCACCCCCGCCAGCACCCCGGCGACCAGCGCCAGGGCCACCATCGGCGGCACCAGGGTGAGCGCCGGGCCCAGCAGGAGCAACACCAGCAGGCCCGCCACCCGCGACCGGGACACCCGGCCGAAGATCTCGTACTCGAAGCGGGCCCGGGCCGCCAGGAAGATCGCCGGGCCGCCGACGACGAAGACCAGCCAGGTCGGGTCGGTCCGGCCGTGCGGGTGCGCGATCACCAGTTCGTAGCCGACGGCGGTGCTCAGCACGCCGACCACGATGACCAGGTGGGTGCTGCTGGCGGAGGTGCCCAGCCGCCCGGGCGACCGGGCCACCCGCAGCGCCTCGGCGAGCAGGTGACCCGCCCGGTGGAAGTAGATCCGCCAGAGCAGCGCCGTGGTGACGAAGGCGGTCGCGAAGGCGCCGGCCCGGTCGGCGGTGAACTCCGCGCCGCTGTACGTCAGCCCGATGACCAGGATGGTCTCACCCAGCGAGATGAGGAAGATCTGCTGGTACCGGTCGGCCAGGTGCTCACCGGCGATCAGCCAGCCGGCGGTGCGCGCCGGGCCCAGCCGGGGCAGCGGCCAGCCGAGCAGCAGGCCGGCGAAGTCGACGGCCACGGCGAGCGCCCAGAGCGGCAGGCGCAGCTCCTCCGGCCCGACCGCGCCGGTCAGCCACGGCACGGCCCCCGCGACGGCCCAGGCGAAGAGCCGCAGCGGGACCGTGCGGCGCGGATGGTGGCGCAGGGCCGTGGCGATGATCAGAGGCCGGACGAGCATCACCGCCAGGTACGCCAACACGAACGAGGCAGCCCGGTCCTCGAACGCCCGGGGCAGCGCCACGGCCATCACCATGGCGCAGAACATCGTCCCGACCACGACGAACTGGATCACCGGCTGCTCCGGCTCGTACCGGCTGGTGACCCAGGTGGTGATCGACCAGAGCAGCCACAGGGCCAGGAAGAGCACGCCCGTGCGCCCGATCTCGGCCAGCAGCGTCCCGACGGAGCCTCCGGTGCCCTCGACCAGGCGCAGCGAGACCCGGGTCAGCGCGAAGACGAAGACCAGGTCGAAGAAGAGCTCCAGGAAGGTGGCCCGGGGCGAGCTGCCCTCCGGCCGCAGCAACCGCCCGCCGCGTTCGTCCGTCATCGGCTGCCCGTCGTCGCCATCCTGGCTACAACGACCGCCACGACGGCGCGGTTGCGTCAGCCCCCGGTGGACTTCGCCTTCGCCGCCGCCTTCATCTGCTGCTTGTACTCGCGCACCCGGCGCAGCGAGTCCGCGTCGGTGACGTCGGCCACCGACCGGTGGGCGTCCGGGTCGCCGTAGTCGCCGGCCGCCTCCCGCCAGTCCCTTGGCGTGACCCCGAACCGCTTGCCGAGCAGCGCGACGAAGATCTGCGCCTTCTGCCTGCCGAAGCCGGGCAGCTCACCGACCCGGCGCAGCAGCTCCCGGCCGTCGGCCACGTCCGACCAGAGCCCGGCGGCGTCGCCGTCGTACCGGTCGACGAGGGCCCGGCACACCTCCTGCACCCGGGCCGCCATCGCCTTCGGGAACCGGTGCAGCGCCGGCGGCCGGGCGAACAGGGCGACCAACGCCTCCGGATCGTGGTCGGCCAGCTCCCGGGCGTCCAGGTCGCGCCCGAGGCGCTGCGCCAGCACGTACGGCGAGGAGAACGCCTTCTCCATCGGCACCTGCTGGTCGAGGACCATCCCCAGCAACAGGGCCAGCGGATCCCGGTTGACGAGTTCGTTGGCCTCGGGGTCGATGGGCAGTGCGAGCGTCATGGCGCCATCCTGCCCTGACCGGCGAGCGGCGGAGGTGCGTAGGCCGCAGTTGGCGACGCACGTGTCGGCAGGCGCGTGCCGGCAACGCCGCGCAGGTGACCCGGCTGCGTGCGCTGATCCGCCGGGTGGCCGGACCCCGCCGCCGGGCACCAGGCAGGATGGCGACGTGGACGGACACGACATGTTGCTCTCCCCCGCCGGCGTCGAGGCGCTACGGACCGCGCTGACGCGGGCCGGGTTCACCTCGAACGGCATCGCCACCCGGCTCGGTCCGCAGGCCACCGGCGGGGTGGCCCGCAACGACTTCCGGGCCGCGCTGCGCGCCACAGAGGACCGCGACCCGCTCGGCACCCTGATCCGGGTGTTCGTCTGCGAGCAGACCGAGCCGGAAGATGCCGTGGCCGCCGCGCTGGCGCCGCTGTCGCTGGCCGAGGCGCTCGCCGGGGGCCTGGTCGAGCGCCATGGCGACGGGCTGCGGATGGGCGTGGACCTGGAGCCGTACGGGGACGAGTGGTGGGTGCTCGCCGACGTGCCCGCCAGTGCCCGGCCCGGCCGCCCGCTGCACGCCGAGCACGTGCTCGGCATCGGCGGGGCGACGCAGACGCTGATCGGCGCGACCGTCCGCCGGCCCGTCGAGGCCGCGCTGGACCTGGGCACCGGGTCCGGCGTGCAGGCCCTGCACCTGGCCAGCCACGCACGGCGGGTCACCGCCACCGACCTGTCGGCGCGGGCGCTGCGCTTCGCCGCCACCACCGCCGCGCTCAACGGCCAGGACTGGGAACTCCTCCGCGGTGACATGGTCGCCCCCGTCGCCGGGCGGCGCTTCGATCTGGTGGTGAGCAACCCGCCGTTCGTGGTGGGCCCCGGCACCACCACGCACGTCTACCGCGACTCGGGGCGGGTCGGCGACGCGATCGGCGCGGAACTGGCCGCCGCCGCGCCGGGCCTGCTCACCGAGGGCGGCACCATGCAGTACCTGGCCAACTGGGTGCACGTCGCCGGGGAGGACTGGGGCGAGCGGGTGACCGGCTGGTTCGCCGGCACGGGGCTGGACGCCTGGGTCATCCAGCGTGAGGTGGCCGACCCGATGGCGTACGTCAACCTGTGGCTCACCGACGTCGGCGAGGCGGCCGACCCGCGCCGGATGGCGGACTGGCTGGACTGGTTCGACGCGCACAAGGTGGAGGCGGTCGGCTTCGGCATCGTCTCGCTGCGCCGCTCGGGCAATGACGACCCGATCGTGCGGGTGGAGGACCTGCGCCAGCGGGTGGAGGCGCCGCTCGGCGACCGGGTCGGCACGTGGTTCGACCGCCAGGACTGGCTGCGCGCCCGCGACACCGACGGGCTGCTCGCCGCCCGCTTCCGGGCCGCCGAGGGCCTCCAGCTGCGGCAGGAGGCCACCATGGGCGACGAGGGCTGGGCGGTGGACCGGCAGGTGCTGGCCATGCCGCACGGCCTGCGCTGGACCGAGGAGATCGACCCGCTCGTCCTGGCCCTGGTCGGCGGGGCCGACGGGCGGCTGGCGCTGCGCGACCAGCTCGCCCTGCTCGCCGCCGCGCACGACGTCACACCCGGGGAGCTGGCCGAGGCGGCCGGGCCGATCGTCGCGCACCTCGTCGAGCGCGGCTTCATCGAGCCGGTCGCCGACTGATGCGGGCCGTGGTGCAGACCGTCGGCCGGGCCGCCGTGACGGTCGACGGCGAGGTGGTCGGCGCGATCGACGACGGGCTGCTGGTGCTGCTCGGGGTGACCCACACCGACACGCTGGAGACCGCCCGGACCATGGCCCGCAAGGTGCACGAGCTGCGGATCCTCGACGAGGAACGGTCCGCGGCGGACACCGGCGCGCCGGTCCTGGTGGTCAGCCAGTTCACCCTCTACGGCGACGCCCGCAAGGGCCGCCGTCCGAGCTGGACCGCGGCGGCCCCGGCCGAGGTCGCGGAGCCCCTGGTGACGGAGGTCGTGGCGGCGCTGCGCACCCGGGGCGCGAAGGTGGAGACCGGCCGCTTCCGCGCCCACATGCTGGTCGAGAGCGTCAACGTCGGCCCCCGCACGGTGCTGCTCGACATCTGACCGGCCGGGCCGGCGACCGGCGCCGGATCCCGGTGGCGGAGTCCCGTCGTGGCGCAACACCGCCGCCGTCAACTGTTCACGGGGGTCGGCTGACGACGGTAGAACCATCGCATGTCATCCCCCTCACAGCCCTTCACCTGGGGTCGCACGAGACGGCGGCTCACCGCCGCCGCGGCGGCGGCGACCGGAATGGTCGCGGCGGGCCTCGCCGCGAACCAGGCCCCGCCGCCCGCGGCCCGCCCCGCGC
>NZ_JBEZEV010000124.1:0-14395 GCF_040649055.1 Micromonospora sp. NPDC049060 | reverse complement strand
GCTGCGGCCACAGAACAACCTGATCGGCCTGCACCCCCGCCAGACCTGGCTGAAGCTGCCGGAGAGCGCCGCCGGATTCACCGGCCGCCGACGAGCGCGCACCAGGTGTCGAGGTCCAGCTTGCCGTGGGCCGGCAGCCCGTGGACGCGCTGGACGTCCTTGACGGCCGTCCTGGTCGGGTGGTCGTACTCGCCGGTGACGGTGACCCCGGGGTGGCCCCGGAAGTTCAGCAGGAACTGCACGGCGGTGACCGGGAGGCCGGTGGCATCCTTGCCCAGCTCCGGCACCAGGGTCTCCCAGGTGGGCGCGGTGAGGGTGGCGTCGACGTCGACCGCGATGCCGTTGCGGTACTGCCAGTCCTGCACCGCGGCGACGGTGGCGGCGTCGAAGACGCTGTTGACCGGCACGGTGTAGCCGCGGTGGGCCAGCAGGTACTGCACCACCCGGACGCTGGGGGAGCCGACGAAGCGCCACAGGTCCGGCCAGCGGCGGGCCGGCACGTCGGCGAGGTCGGTGCCGAGGGCCTCGAAGACCCGGCGGCGCAGGGCGGGGAACTGACCGTAGAAGGCGGCCCCGGGGCACAGGGTGGTGCGGAAGTCCCAGTGGCCGAAGATGTCGTGGGCGTGCAGCCCGTACCGCCGGCAGATGGTCGCGCAGAGCGTGACCAGCGAGTCCAGCAGCGCCTCCGGCGGGGTCTCGGTGACGTACGTGCCCTCGTTCTCGATGCCGATGGCCCTGCCGTTCTCTCCCGGGCAGTGCGCCGAGATCATCTGCCGGTCGCCGGCGCGCAACCGCTCCAGGCTGCCCCGGCGTCCCTCCATGACGTACCCGCCACGGCTGATCGTGAAGTGCTGGCCGGTGTCGGACCAGCCGTTGCCGTCCATGTGCAGGTTCTGGCAGTCGCGGGCCAGCTTGACCGCCTGTGCCTCGGAGTAGTCGGTGACGTTCGGGAACGCCATGTGGTGCACGATGATCTTGTTGGTGGGGATGGCGCTGACCGCCAGCGGGTCGGCCGGCGGGCGCGCGCCCCACTCGTCGCAGCTGTAGATCCAGTCCAGGTCGGTGCCGGGGTCCGCCTGTGCGGCGGTGGGGAGGGCGAGTTGGCTGCCGACGACCGCGACCGTGGCGGCGCCGAGGCCGGCCCGCAGCAGGGTCCGGCGGTCCAGTGCGGAATTCTCGACGTGCATGGCGTCTCTCCTCTGCGGCCGGAGGTGGGGGCGGGGGCGGCCCCATGAAAAGGAACTCCAGGCGTCGCGTGTGCAGTGGAGGATATTGCCAAGCGTCGGCCGGGCGCTAGAGCACCTGGGAGAGGAAGCGGCGTAGCCGGGGATGCCCGGCCCGCTCGAAGATCGCGGCCGGCTCGCCGGCCTCCAGCACCACGCCGCGGTCCATGAACGCCACCGTGTCGGCGACCTCGCGGGCGAAGCCCATCTCGTGGGTGACCACCACCATCGTCATGCCCCCGGCGGACAGCTCGGCCATCAGCCCGAGCACGCCCTTGACCAGCTCCGGGTCCAGGGCGGAGGTCGCCTCGTCGAAGAGCATCACCTGCGGGCGCAACGCCAGCGCGCGGGCGATCGCGACCCGCTGCTGCTGCCCGCCCGACAGGTGCGCCGGGCGGGCGTCGGCCTTGGCCGCCAGCCCCACCAGCTCCAGGTGCTCGCGGGCGACGGCCACCGCCTCGTCCTCACCGAGCTTGCGGATGCGGCGCAGCGCGAGGGTGACGTTGCGCAGCACGCTCATGTGCGGGAAGAGGTTGAACTGCTGGAAGACCATGCCGATCCGCTGCCGCAGGGCGTCCGGGTCGTCGGCCAGCACGCTGCGCCCGTCCAGCAGCACGTCGCCACGGTCGGGCTCGATCAGCCGGTTGATCGTGCGCAGCAGGGTGGACTTGCCCGACCCGGACGGGCCGATCACGCAGGCCGTCGCACCGCGCGCCACGTCCAGGTCCACCCCGCGCAGCACCCGGTGCGACCCGAAGGCCAGGTGCACGTCGCGGACGCTCAGGCTCACCGAGGTCGTCGTGTCGATGCTCATCGTTGGTTCCCTCCCGCCGCGCCCGGCAGCGCCAGGTCGAGGTCGTCGTCGCCGTCAGCGGGCGCGGCGGCCTGCCGGCCGTGCCGCAGCCGCCGGTCGATCCAGTTGACGGCGTGCGTCAGCGGAACCGTCAGCGTCAGGTAGAACAGCCCGGCCAGCAGCAGCGCCGACTGGTTACCGGTGTTCGCCGCGTAGTCCTGCCCGATCCGGAACAGCTCCCGCTGGCTGGCCAGCAGGCCGAGGAAGTAGACCAGGCTGGAGTCCTTGATGAGCGCGATCAGCTGGTTCACCCAGGCCGGCAGCACCCGCCGGATCCCCTGCGGCACGATCACCAGGCGCATCGCCTCGCCCCAGGACAGGCCCAGCGCCCGGGCCCCCTCCAACTGGGCGGCCTCCACCGACTGGATGCCGGAGCGGAAGATCTCGCCGATGTAGGCCGCCGCGATCAGCGACAGCGCCAGGATGCCCAGCGGATACGGGTTGGGCCCCCACACCTGCATGCCCAGCGGCGCCAGGCCGACGCCGATGAGCAGGATCGTCGCCGCGGCGGGCAGGCCGCGGAACACGTCGGTGTAGACCCGCGCCGGCCACCGCAACCATCGCGTACGCGAGATGCCCGCGACGGCCAGCGCCATGCCCAGCACCGAGCCGAGCAGGGCGGCGGAGATCGCCAGGATCAGCGTGTTGGGCAGCCCCACCGTCAGCATCTCGGGCAGCGCCTCGCGCATGGAGTCGGCGTCGAAGAAGGTCTCCCACAGGGTGCTCAACGGATCCATCGTCGCTCCTACCGCCCCGCTCGCTCGTCGTCCGTACGTCTCAGGAGGTGGCCGACGCCGACGGCACCGCGACCGTGCCGCTGCCCGGCGTGAAGTCGGCCGGGATCGGGCGGCCCGGGTAGTACTGGGCCTGCAGGCGGCTCCACGTGCCGTCCGCGATCACCTCGTCGAGGCCCTTGTCGAGCGCCTCGCGCAGCTTGTCGTTGCCCTTGGCGAACGCGTACGCCGTCGGGGCCGGGCTGAGCAGCTTGGCCGCCACGGTGATCTTGCCGGCGCTGTCGGCGGCCGACTTGTCGCCGATCTCGGCGGGGGCGATCCAGGCGTCGGCCGTGCCGGCCTTGAGCTGGTTGATCGCGCCGTTGTAGTCGGGCACCCGCACCGGGTCGAGCCCCTCGCCGGTGGCGTAGTCGTCCTGGACGGTGCCCTGCACGACCACGACCCGCTTGCCGGCGAGCTGGTCGAAGCCGGTGATCGACGAGCCGGCCGGCACGTCGAGTCCGAAGTGGCCGAAGTCGTAGCCGTTGCCGAAGTCGACGGTCTTCCTGCGCGCCTCCGTGATCGTGATCGAGGAGCTGCCGACGTCGAACTTGCGGTTGTTGACCTGGGAGAGCAGGGCGGAGAAGTCGGTGCCGACGAACTCCACCTTCAGGCCGACCTTCCCGGCGACCGCGACGAGCAGGTCGTTGTCGAAGCCGGTGAACTTGCCGTCCTTGAGGTAGACGTTCGGCGGGGCGTCGGTGAGCGTGCCGGTGCGCAGCACGCCCGGCTGGAGCAGGCCGTACGGGTTGTCGGCCGCGCCGGCCGCGTCGTCGCCGCAGGCGGTCAGGGCGGTGGCGGCCAGGACGGCGGCCACGCCGAGGGCGGCGGCGCGGGTGAGGGAGGAAAGGACTCGCACAGGTGTCTCCGATGAGGTGTCTGCGGCGACGGGCACGGGGCGCGCGTCGCCGACGGTGCGCCCGGTGGGCGTACCGCTGGAATGGTTCGGGGAAAGAAGGGGTGGCGCGGCTAGCGCGCGTCGCCGGGGCGACAGGAGGTGGCGCAGACCCGCATCATGTCGATGTGGCGGCGCCGGATCAGCGCCGGCGACGTCGGGGCCACGGCGGGGACCGCCGGTGGGGCGCAGATGCGGAAGGACATGGCTCTCCTCGGTCGGGACGACCTGGGAACCAGGCCGCGCTTGCACCGGAGCCGCTCCGGTGCCTGGTCCTCACCCGGGGCACCCCTGCGCGGACGAGGGTTGCCGGCCAGCGAGCCGGGGCTTGACGCTGGCGCTCATGACCTGCCGACGAGGCTAGCAGCCCGCCACGGTGGGGCGTCCAGCCGCTATGACCACCCTCACGCGCGCCTGCGGTGACACCCGGTCACTCCTCGATCGCCCCGCCGACCTGCCGCAGGTGCTGCCGGAAGGTGTGGGCGGGGTCGGCGGCGCGGCGGGCCAGGTAGTCGGCGAAGGCGGTCTGCTCCCGCAGCGTCTCCCCGGCGCGGATCCGCCGCGCCTGGACCCGCTCGACGGTCCCGATGCGCTCCGCCGCCGCGAACAGCTCCGCGGCCCGTGCGGCGGGCACGAACAGCACCCCGTCGTCGTCGGCGACGACGAGGTCGTCGGCGGTCACCACGTGCGGCCCGACCCGGGCGCTGGTGAGCGTCTCCGGCTCCCGCGCGTCGAGGCGGCCCGGGCCTGACGGGAGGCTGCCGTAGCTGAAGACGGGCAAGCCGATCTCCACCAGCTCGGGCGTGTCCCGGTGCAGGCCCCAGACGACGAGCCCGGCGATCCCGGCCGCGACGCCCTCCAGCACCGCCAGGTCCCCGACGCACGCCTCGTCGCTCCGGCCGCCGTTGTCGATCACGAGCACGTCGCCCGGGGTCGCGTTCTCGTACGCCTCCAGGAACACGTCCACGCTGCCGTGGTGGCGCACCGGCAGCGCCCGGCCCACGAGGCGGTGACCGGGGACGACCGCCCGGATCCCGGCCGGCGCCGCGCGCGGGGGCACGCCGAGGCGTACGCAGGCGTCGGCGATCAGCGGCGTGGACAGGTCGGCGAAGCGCTCCCGCATGACGTCCTCCCGGCGGTGCGGCGAGTCGTGGGCCGTCATCGTAGGGGGGCCGGTCGGCGCGGTGGCCAGGGCCAATCCGGCGCGGCTGGCCCCCACCGGTGGCGGCGTTCGGGTCTAGACTGTCCAGCGTGATCCCGCCGCATGCCGTCGCCGCCGTGCACGGCCTCTGGGTCACCCCGGACCTCCCGCTCTACGGCGACGGTCACGATCGCTCCGACTACGTTCCCTGACCGGCCCGGCACTCCACCGCCCCCCGGTCCATCTCCGCCACGCTCGGGAGCGCTCAGTCATGCCCGGATCCGATCACCGCCAACTCGTACCGCCCGCCGACCACCCGCCCGCCGACCCCACCGACACCTCCGCCCTCGCGGTGCTGCGGGCGCCGCAGACCGCCCGGGTCCTGGCGGCCAGCCTGCTCGGCCGGCTCCCGCTCGGCGCGGCGCCCCTGGCCCTGCTCGTCTTCGCCCGCGAGACGATGACGCTGACCGTCGCGGGCCTGCTGGTCGGCGCGTTCACCGCCGGCACCGCCGTGGGCCAGCCGATGCTCGCCCGGATGGCGCAGCGCTGGCGGCAGCCGCCGGTGCTGTGGCTCTCCGTGGCGGCGTCGACGATCGGCTTCGCCCTCACCGCCGCGCACGTCAACCTGCCGGTCACCGTGTTCGCCGCCGCCCTGGCCGGGGCGGGCGCGCCCCCGTTCGAGTCGTGCCTGCGGGTGCTCTGGCGCGACCTGCTCCCCGCGCACCGGGTGCAGACCGCGTACACCCTGGACATCGCCGTCCAGGAGCTGATCTTCATCCTCGGCCCGGTGGTCACGCTCGCCGCCGTGGGCCTGGCCGGCCCGACTGGCGGCCTGGCCGCCGCCGCGGGCTTCCAGGCCGCCGGCACCGCGTGGTTCGCCACGACCGACGCGGTCCGGCGCTGGCGGGGCGAGCCGGCGGTACGCCACTGGGCCGGGCCGCTGCGCGCCGGCCGGCTCCGACTGGTCCTCGGGGCGCTGCTGCTGGTCGGCGCGGCGGTGGGGAGCGTGACAGTCGCCGCGACCGGATACGCCGAGGCGGCCGGGGCCCGGTCCTGGGCCGGCTGGCTGCTCGCCGCGCAGGCGACCGGGGCGCTGGTCGGCGGCCTGCTCTACGTGCGCTTCGGCGGACTGCGCCGGCACGCCACGCTGCCGCGCGTGGTCGGCGTCTTCGCCGCCGGCTACCTGCCGTTGCTGCTCACCCCGGCCCCGCCCGCGATGCTGGCGCTGATGGCGGTCAGCGGGCTCGCGCTGCCGGCGCTGCTGACCATCGCCTTCGTCGCGATCGACGACGTGGCGCCCACCGGCACGGTGGCCGAGGCGTTCGCCTGGGCGGCCACGGCGTTCTCGGTGGGCAGCGCGGGCGGCGCGGCGGTGACCGGTGTGGTGCTGGACGCGGCGGGCGAGGTGACCGTCGGCTTCCTGATCGCCCCGCTGAGCGCCGTCGCGGCGTGCGGGATCGCGCTGGTTTCCGCCCGCCTCTCCGGCCGCGGCGGGTCGGCCGGCTGATCCGGCGGGCCGGCCGGCCACCCGCTGCGCCGGGACTACTTCCCGGCGCAGCGGGAAAGGGGCGGCCCGGGGAGCCGTTCGGATCGGGGGTGCCGTGGAAGCGGTCGTGGTCGTCGTGGTGATCGTGGCCGCGCTCCTGGCGCTCGTCGGCGCGCTGAGCGTCCGGCTGGTGCAGCAGTACCAGCGCGGCGTCGTCTTCCGCTTCGGCCGGGTGCTGACGCCGGTCCGGGAGCCCGGCCTGCGGCTGATCGTCCCGGTCGCCGACCGGATGGTCCGGGTCAGCATGCAGACGACCGTCATCGGGGTGCCTCCGCAGGGGGCGATCACCCGGGACAACGTCACCCTCACCGTCGACGCGGTGGTCTACTACCGGGTCGTCGACCCGGTGAAGGCGCTGGTGAACGTCCACGACTACCCCTCGGCCGTGCTCCAGGTGGCACAGACCGCCCTGCGTTCGGTGATCGGCAAGGCCGACCTGGACACCGTGCTCGGCGACCGGGACCGGGTCAACGCCGAGCTGAAGGCGGTCATCGACGCGCCGACGGAGGGGCCGTGGGGGCTGCTGATCGAGCGGGTCGAGGTCAAGGACGTCGCGCTGCCCGAGGGGATGAAACGGTCGATGTCCCGCCAGGCCGAGGCGGAACGCGAACGCCGCGCCCGGGTGATCGCCGCCGACGGCGAGTACCAGGCGTCCCGCCGGCTCGCCGACGCGTCCCGGGCGATGGCGGGCACGCCGGGGGCCTACCAGCTGCGGCTGTTGCAGACGGTGGTGGACGTGGCGGCCGAGAAGAACAGCACGCTGGTGATGCCGTTCCCGGTGGAGCTGCTGCGCTTCTTCGACAAGTTCACCCGCGACGCGGAGCCACCGGCGGCGCAGCGCCCGGAACCCGCCGCGCCGGTGCCCGGTGACGGCCACCGGCGCCCGCAGGCCTGACCCGGGGCGGCGGGCAGTCTCTCAGACCCCGGCCGCCGACTCCGCGGCCGGCTCGCCGGGCTGCGCGGGTACGACCGCCGTCGGCAGCCGCGGCATCGTGAACACGAAGCGGGTCCCGTCGCGGTACGCCTCGTCCAGGCTCAACGTGCCGCCGTGGAACTCGACGACCTTCTTGCACACCGCGAGCCCGATGCCGGTGCCCGGGTACGTGCCACGGGGGTGCAGGCGCTGGAAGATGACGAAGATCTTCTCGGCGTACCGGGGGTCGATGCCGATGCCGTTGTCCTCGACGGCGAAGGACCAGTCCTGCGGGGTCTCCGTCACCGTCACCCGGATCAGCGGCGCCCGGTCGGGGCTGCGGAACTTGACCGCGTTGCCCAGCAGGTTCTGCCAGAGCATGGTCAGCAGGGTCGGTTCGCCCCGCACGGTGGGCAGCGGGTCGCGGGTGATCGTCGCGCCGGACTCGTCCACCGCCCGGGACAGGTTCGACTCGGCCTGCGCGAACACCTCGGCCAGGTCGACCTCCCGCAGCTCACCGTAGACCCGGCCGATCCGGGAGAACGTCAGCAGGTCGTTGATCAGCTCCTGCATCCGGCTGGCCCCGTCGACGGCGAAGCCGATGTACTGCCGGGCGCGGTCGTCGAGCTGGTCGGCGTAGCGGCGCTCCAGCATCTGGCAGAACGACGCCACCTTGCGCAGCGGCTCCTGCAGGTCGTGCGACGCCACGTACGCGAACTGCTCCAGGTCCTCGTTGGAGCGGCGCAGCTCGGCCGCCTGCTGTTCCAGGGCGTCCCGGTCGTGCTGGCTGCGCTCCCACGCCTCCACCACGGTGCGGCGCATCGTCTCCACGTCACTTGTCAGCCGGGCGATGTCGGCGGGGCCGTCGGGCCGCAGCCGGTGCCGGAAGTCGCCGCCGGCCACCTGCCGCACCGAGGCGCCCAGCCGGTCCAACGGGCGCAGCACCCGCGTGCGCACCAGCACGGATCCGACGATCCCGCACAGCAGCAGGGCCGCCAGGATCGCCACGAAGGTCAGGTCCCGCAGCGCCCGGGCCCGGTCGAGGTCGTCCCGGCCGGCGTCCCGGATCCCGTCGAGGCGGGCGACCAGCCCGGTCAGCTCGGCGCGTACCGCCGCGAAGGTCTCCGCGTCCCCGGTCACCAGCGGCGCCAGCTCCTCCGGCGTCCCGCCGGCCTGCCGGGCGGCGACCAGGCGTTCGGCGTACTCGGTGCGCCAGCGGTCGGCCAGCCGCTGCGCCCGGTCGAGGTCGGCCAGCGCCTCCGGCTCGCCGGCGAGCAGCTCGTGCAGCCGGGACATGGTCGCGCGTTCGCTCTCGACGCCCCGCCGGTACGCGTCGAGGAATCGCGGGTCGGCGGTGACGACGTGGCCGCGTACGGCCGCCGCCTGGGCGAGCAGGCCGCTGTCGAGCTGGCCGACCGCCGTACGGGCCGGGGCGACCTGGTCGGCGAGGTGGTTGGAGACCGCGGCGGTGTGCCTCAGCGCGGCGGCGCCGGCGCCCCCGCCGAGCAGGACCAGGGCGGTCATCGTCAGCAACAGGACAGTGAGCCACCGCCGGGTCGTCATCGGCCGACGGGTCGCTGCCTCGGGAGTCGCCTCGCTGCCCACGGCCTGCACCCTAGTCCAGCCGGCCCGGCTGGGAGCGCCGTGGCGCGGTGCGGTTGCCGGCGGGTGGTACCAGTGACGTGTGTCCGTAACCGACCATGCCGCCACCCGCCGGGACGCCCCGGACGTCCGGGGGCCGGAAGCAGCCGTTGCGCCGATGGCCGCGCCGGCTCCCGCGACCACAATGGCGACCGGGGGACGGCCCCACCGTCCCCAGAACGGGGAGGTGCACGCGTGACCGGCTGGCAGGTCTCCGGCTACCGCCCGGTGCGGCAGCTCGGCGCCGGCGCGTCCGGCCGGGTGGACCTCGCCGTGCACGAGGCGACCGGCACCCCGGTGGCGATCAAGTACCTCACCGGCGGCATCGGTGACGACCCGGCGTTCCGCACCGCGTTCCGCGCCGAGGCCCGGCTGCTGGCCGGCATCGACGACCCGCACGTCTCCCGCCTCTACGAGTACGTCGAGTCGCCCGGCGGCGCGGCGATCGTCATGGAACTGGTGAACGGCGTGTCGCTGCGGCAGCTGCTGCGCGCGCACGGAGCGACGACGCCGGAGTCGGCGCTCTGCGTCCTCAAGGGCTCGCTGGCCGGGCTCGGCGCGGCGCACGCCCGGGGCGTCGTGCACCGCGACTACAAGCCGGAGAACGTCCTGGTCACCGCCGAGGGCACCAGCAAACTGGCCGATTTCGGCATCGCCATGCCGGTGGGCGAGAGCTCCGGGGTCAGCGTCACCGGCACTCCCCGCTACATGGCCCCCGAGCAGTGGACGGGCGCCCCGGCGAGCCCGGCCTGCGACATCTACGCGGCCACCGCCACCTTCTACGAGTGCCTCACTGGCCGCCCGCCCTTCGACGGGCGGAACCTGCTCACCCTGCGCCAGCAGCACGCCCACGCGCCGATCCCCACCGAACCGGCCCCCGAGCCGGTGCACGAACTGCTGCGGCACGGCATGGCCAAGCAACCGGCCGAGCGGCCGCAACCCGCCCAGGTCTTCCTCGCCGTGCTGGAGCGGGTGGCGGCCGACGCGTACGGCCGGCGGTGGGAGGAGCGTGGCCTGCGCGAGCTGGCCAGGAGGGCGGCCCTGCTCGCCGCACTCCTGCCGTTCCCGGACGGCACGGGCGGGGCCACCAGCGTGGCCAGCACCGCGTTCGGCGAGGCGACGGACCGGTGGACGTGGCTGCGGTCCGGGCGGGCCCGCGCGGCGCTGGTCGGCGGCGGGCTGGCGGCGGCGCTGCTGCTCGGCGGCGCCGGGTTCAGCTACGCCGGCCGCGAGGAGCCGCTGCCCGCTGCCGGGACGCCCGCACCCGAGGCGCCGGCGGAGCCGACGGGTGCGCCCTCCGAGTCGGCCCCCGCGCCGAGCCCGACGGCCGGGACGACGCCCAGCCCGACGCCTCCCGTCGCACCGACGGCGACGACGGCCGCACCGGAGCCGGCCGGTACCGGCGCGCCGACGACGTCGGCCCCCGCCCCGCCGACCGCGTCGGCCAGCGCCAGCGCCGCGCCGGCGGACACCGTCGCGCCCTCCGTCGACCGGGTCGCGGCCAGCCCGGGCGAACTCGACCCGCGCGGCTGCCCGTACGGGCCGACGTCCAGCACGATCTCCGCGGTCGTCGCCGACGACCGTACGGCCACCGGGGAGCTGAGGGTGAGCCTGCGGTACACGCTGGACGGTCGCACCACCGAGGTGCCCATGGCGTCGGGCGCGCGCGGGGTGTTCCGGGGCGTCCTGGGCGAGCTGCCCCAGCCGAAGAGCAGCACCCGGATCCCGGTCCGGGTCGTCGCCGTGGACGAGGCCGGCAACGCCTCGCCCGAGGGCCCGCCGGTGTACGTGACGCTGCGCTCGTTCTGCACGCCGGGCTGAAACCGGACACTTCGATGCCGACCACGACGACGGAGGGCGGGCCGCCGTGACCCAGCCGAACGACCCGACCGAGGCGCTGCCCGCCCGCCGCCAGCCGGACGACGGCGCCGCGACCGCCCGCCTGAACGTCCACCAGCCGCAGCCACAGGCGGAGCCCACCGCGCACCTGCCCTCGCGCGACGCGACGGTGCACCTGGCCGGTGGGCAGCCGACCGCGCGCCTTGCCTCCGATGAGGCGACCGTGCGCCTGGCGGCGGGGGAGCCGACGACGCACCCGCCTTCGCGCGACACGACCATGTACCTGGCGGGGACGGCACCGTCCCCGGCTTCGGGTGAGGCGACCGTGCGCCTGGCGGCGGGGGAGCCGACGGCGTCCCCGGCCCACGGTGCGGCGACCGTGCGTCCGGACCTCGGCGAGGCGACGATGCCGCAGCGCGCCCTGGGCGGGGGCCCCGGGCCGTGGCCGGCGGCGCGGCACGCGCCGGGGGAGTGGACCGCCCGGGCGACGGCCACGGAGGTCGGGCACGTGGCCGGTGCCGGGCGTACCACCGCGCCCGGTCCGGGGACGCAGCTCGGCCAGCCCGGCGGGCACGCCGTCCCGCCCGGCGGGGAGGTGCGGTTCGGGCCGGGCGTGCCGACGACCCCACCACCGGCACCCGCGTGGCCGGCGCCGGCGCGACGGCGGTCGCCGTGGCGGACGGCGGCCTCGGTGCTGTCGACCCTGCTGACCGTCGCGCTGCTCGCCGCCGTCGGCCTCTACCTCTGGCAGCGGATCAGTCCGCTCGAGGTGACCGGGGTGACGGTGGCGGTGCCGCAGCCGGCCGGCGACCGGTGCGACGTCACCGTCGACGTGGTCGCCACCGTGTCGACAAACGGCCGGGCGGGGGAGATCCGTTACCAGTGGCTGCGTACCGGCAGCGCGCCCGGCAGCCTGCTCACCGAGCGGGTCGGGTACGGCCAGCGCACCGTCGAGTTGACGCTGCGCTGGGCCTTCAGCGGCGTGGGCAGCACGACCGAGACGGCCACGGTCAACATCACCTCACCGGCTCCGGTGCAGGCCCAGGCCCCGGTGTCCTACGGGTGCCGGCGCCGCTGACCGGGCGTTTCCCCGGTCGCCGCCGGGGGTAGGTCGGGCCGGACGAACCCGGATGCCGTGTGGAGGAATTCCGATGAGAGACAACTTCGGCGACGCGGTGGGGGACGCCCTCCGGTCGGTGATGCTGTTCCTGCCCAAGGCCGTCGCCTTCGTGGCGATCCTGGTGGCCGGCTGGCTGATCGCCAAGGCCGTGCTGAAGATCGTGGACAAGGTGCTGGAGCGGGTGGGCTTCGACCGTGCCGTGGAACGCGGCGGGGTCCGCCGGGCCCTGGCCCGCTCCCGGTACGACGCCAGTGACATCGTCGCCAAGCTGGCCTACTACGGGGTGCTGCTGGTGACCCTCCAGCTGGCCTTCGGCATCTGGGGGCCGAACCCCATCTCCGACCTGATCGCTGGTGTGATCGCCTGGCTGCCCCGGGCCTTCGTCGCGATCGTCATCGTCGTGGTGGCCGCCGCCATCGCCAACGCGGTGAAGGACATCATCAGCGGCGCCCTCGGCGGGCTGTCGTACGGCCGGCTCCTGGCCAGCATCGCCTCCGTGTTCATCCTCGGCCTGGGCGTCATCGCCGCGCTCAACCAGATCGGCGTGGCCACCGCGGTCACCACTCCGGTGCTGATCGCGGTGCTGGCCACCGTCGGCGGCATCCTCGTCGTCGGGGTGGGCGGCGGGCTGGTCCGTCCCATGCAGAGCCGCTGGGAGTCGTGGCTGAGCCGGGCCGAGCAGGAGTCGCGGCTGATCGCCACGCACGCGCGCGCCTACCAGGCCGGACGCCGCGACAGCGAGGCCCACCTCGCCGCGGCGGCCACGCACGGCGGCGACCCGGACGCCACGCAGGTGGTCTCCGGTTCCCGCGTCGACACCGACCCGGAGGCCACCCAGGTGGTCTCCGCCCCGCGCGTCGGGGCGGACCCGGACGCCACGCAGGTGGTCTCCGGTCCCCGCGTCGACACCGACCCGACCGTGCCCGTGCCGCGACAGGGCGACCCGGACGCCACCCGGGTCACCTCGGGCGGCGCCACCGTCCCGGCCCGCCCGGCCGGCGAGGACAGCGAGGCCACCATGGTGATCCCGCCGCTGGAGGGCGAGCAACGCCGCCGCTGACCACACCGCCGGGGTGGGATCCACATCGGATCCCACCCCGGCGCGTGTCCGGCGAAGGGCGTGACGGCCCGGGCCGGCGCGGCTACCATCGCGGCATGACGTGGCGATGTTGATGCACTGCTAGGGGCCACTGCCGTGGGCCGCCGCGGTCGCCGTACGTCCGGCGTCCGCTTCGTCCTCACGGGAAGGTCCCATGACTGTCCACCCTCCGCGCGCGTCCGACGCGCGCGTCCGCCGGCTGGCGGCCACCCTCTACGGGTACGCGTTCCTCAGCGAACTCGTCCTGCTCTATCCGCTGTACGCGCTGCTGTTCAGCGACACCGGACTGTCGGTGTGGCAGATCTCGTCGCTGTTCGTGATCTGGTCGGCCGCCAGCATCCTGCTGGAGGTGCCCTCCGGCGCGTTCGCCGACGCGGTCTCCCGGCGGCTGCTGCTCAGCCTCGCGCCGGTGCTCACCGCCGCCGGCTTCGCCCTCTGGGTGCTCGTGCCCTCGTACCCGGCCTTCGCCGTCGGGTTCGTGCTCTGGGGCGCCGGCGGGGCGCTCGCCTCGGGCGCGCTGGAGGCGCTGGTCTTCACCGAACTCGACCGCCTGGGCGCTGCCGGCCGCTACGCCCGCGTCATCGGCCGGGCGAAGACGGCCGGGACGATCGGCGTGCTCGCCTCGATCCTGCTGGCCGGTCCCGTGTTTGCCGTTGGCGGCTACCCGGCCGTCGGTGTGGCGAGCGTGCTCGCCTGCCTGCTCGCCGCCGCCGTCGCCACCCGTCTCCCCGAACACCGTCGACGCGAGACCGCCGATGCCGACGCCGAGTCCGTCCGGGCCGACGCCGACTCCGTCCGGGCCGACACCGACTCCGTCCGGGCCGACGCCGCGCCCGCCTTCGTCGTGGGCGACGGCGGACCGGACGGGCCCGGGCGCGACGGGGGACCGGAGCGGACCGGGCACGACGGAGGGGCGGACGACGACGAGGACCTCGGCTGGTGGGCGAGCCTGCGGGCGGGGCTCGCCGAGGTCCGCGCCGACCGGACCGTGCGCGCGGCGGTGCTGCTGGTCGCGGTCGTCGCGGCCGTCTGGGGCGCCCTCGACGAGTACACGCCGCTGCTGGCCCGGGACACCGGCGTCGGCGAGGCGACCGTGCCGCTGCTGCTCCTGCTCACCTGGCTCGGGGTGGCCGTGGGCGGCCTGCTGGCCCCGGCGGGGGAGCGGCTGACCGCCCGGGGGTACGCCGGTCTGTTGGCGCTGTCGGCGCTGGCCCTGGTCGCGGGGGCGCTGTCCGCCCGGCCGGCCGGCTTCGCGCTACCTGGAAGCGGCGAGCAGTCCCTACCTCTACGCCCTCAACGAGGCCATGCCGGGCCGGATGCCGACCGGCTTCGTCCGGCACTACCGCACGAAG
>NZ_JBEZEV010000123.1:0-15194 GCF_040649055.1 Micromonospora sp. NPDC049060 | reverse complement strand
CGCCGTTGCCGTTTTCTGGGGCCCCGCGGGGGGGGGGGGGGGGGGCCCCGGGGGGGGCGGCCGCGGTGGGCGCGGGCGGGGCCCCCCCCCCGGCCGTCCGGCCGCCGCGTGGGACGACGCGGCGGACGGCGTCCTAGAGGAGCAGTCGGTCCGCGCCGGCCAGCGCGCCCACGACCGCCGGCACCGCGGGCGCCGGCAGCACCGGGCCACGGCGCAGGGTCGGCGTCCAGCCGGCGTCCGGGGCCAGGTCCGGCTCGTGCGTCGCGTTGTACGCGCCCACCAGATCGACCGGGCGGGCCCGGTCCCCGGCGGCGCGGACCCAGTTGCCGCGGGTGGTGACGGCGGTGCCGCCCCAGTCGTAGAGCAGGGTGTCGGCCGTGACGCCGGCGCCGAGAGTGAAGAAGTTGTTCTCGGCGACCACGGCGGACTGCACCCCGACGCCGATCGCGTACTCGAAGTCGTCGCCGGCCAGCCGGTAGTGGTTGTTCCACACGTCGACCTGGCCGAAGCGCACCCGGGGCAGCCGCTGGAGCACCCCGTCGAAGATGTTGTGGTGCAGGCTCACCTTCAGCCGCCCGACGTCCGGGCCGACGGTGTTGGACGAGCCGATGAGCATGACCTTGTCCCGCCCGACGAACCGGTTGTACGACACGGTCACCAGGCTCGCGGTGTGCGTGACGTCCACCGACCCGTCGTGCACCTGGTACGGCCGGCCGAGGTGCACGGGCTGGCTGCTGTCCGGGTTGTCGCCGTCGGTGAAGGTGTTGTGGTCGATCCAGACGTGCTCGCTGCGGCGCACCGAGATCTGGTCGTACTGGGAGTTCCAGTTGCCGGCGGCGCCGTCGGTGGGGGACCAGGCGGGGAAGCAGTCCCGGGCGTCGTCGAACGTCAGGTTCCGCACGATCGTGTTGTGCGCGCCGTCGAGCATCAGCGTCAGGCCGGTCAGCCGGGCGCCGCCCAGGCCGACGATCGTGGTGTTCGGGCCGACGTTGATCTGGGTCTGCCGGGTCTGGTTCGTCACCGAGCGCACCCGCGCCGCCTCCAGCGGCCCGCTCGGCGCCACCCGGCCCCAGACCGCCGGGTCGTACGCCGCGAGGTACGCGGCCAGCGAGTACTCCGGGTCGGCGAGGTCGGCGCAGTCGAGGATGCTCCCGTCGGGCCCCTCGAAGCCGTCGACCGCGCCGCTGACGTAGATGATTTTCGGGGTGGCGTTGCCCCGGTTGGTGGCGTTGTCGCCGCCGAGGGCCGCGACCAGCTCGGCCCGGCTGGAGACCACGTGCACCTGCTCCGGGGTCGCCGTCGCGCCGCCGGTGGTGCCGGTCCCCTCAGCCGCCCAGCCGTCCCCGGCCGGCAGGGCCTGCCGGCCGAGGTGCCGGGCGAACCAGGAGAGCCCGCCGTCGGCCGTGTCGACCGCGCCGTTCTGCGCCGGAGCGGCCCCGCCGTCCGGGGCCGCCGTCACGCTCCCGGGTGTCGCCGCGAGCGTCACGGCGACCATCGCCGCGCCCACTGCCTTCTTCCACATCTATCGGACCACCTGTTCGTCGCCGGTCGGGTATCAGGCAACGGTAGGTTTCGCGTTTTATACGCGTCAATGACAAACGTGTGCAGAAGTGTTGCAACTGATCAAATCGGCCGGTATCGCCCCGGCCGCCCTCGGTCGGGTTGACGCCCCTATATCCGATATGGACCCGCCTCAGGCGGGCGGCTCAGTTGCAGTGGGTTGCGGTTCCTCCCGTCCCATCAGCTCCCTGCGGTGCGGCGCCACCGCCCACGGCACCCCCAGCTCCGACAGCAGCACCCCCTCGTCGGCCGCCCGGCGCAGCAGCCGGTTCACCCCGCGCACGGTGAGCACCCGCTCCGGGCCGTCGCCCGTGGCGGTGACGCGGTCGCCGCCGAGCGGCGTCGGCTCCGGCGCGGTCGTGACCGCCTCCAGCACCGCGGTGAACGGGGCGGTCCGCGCCAGGGGCGCGATCAGCGGCACCGCCGGGTCGGCCCGGTGGGCGAGGAGGTTCTCCAGCAGCCCGCGCCGGCCCGGCACCTCGCGTGCGCCGGCGTCGCCGGGCAGCAGCAACCGGTCGGTCGGGTACTCCAGCACGGCCCGGCCGGCGGTGCCCGTCACGATCACCTCCCCGGCGACGAAGTCCTCCCCGGCCAGGGTCACCGCCGCGACGATCGGCGGCCCCGAACGGGACGACACCCGCAGGGTCGCCGTGTCGTCCACCTCGATCGGCCGGACCCGGTAGCGCTCCACCTCGATCCGCGCGGGGACCACCGGCCCGTCCCCGGCGGCGGCTTCGGCGACCGCCAGGCACTGCATGACCGCGTGCGCCAGCGGGTTGGCCAGGGCACCGTCCAGCACCGGCCGGCCGTGCAGCGTCCGCCGCCCGGCCCACGGCGCCCGCGCGTAGTAGGCGTCGGAGCGCTGCCAGGACGCCACCGTCGCGATGCCGGTGACGGTGCCGAGCCGCCCGGCCCGGACCGCGTCGGTCAGCTCCGTCAGCGCCGCCGAGCCGAGCGCCTGGAAGCCCACCTGGCACGCCCGGCCCGTCGCGGCGAGGGCGCCGGCCAGCTCCCGGTGCTCGGCGGTGGACAGTACCGGCGGCTTCTCCAGCAGCAGGTCGGCGCCCGCGGCGAGCACGTCCAGGGCGATCGGCAGGTGGGTGTGCGGCGGGGTGCAGACCACCACCACGTCCGGCCGGGCCGCCCGCAGCATCTCCCGGTGGTCGGCGTGGACCAGGGTGCCGTCGGGCACCGGCGCCGCCGGCTCGTCCTCGATCGGACGTACGTCGACCAGGGCGACCAGCCGCAGCCGCCCGGCGTCGTGCAGCGGGGCGACGACCCGCCGGTGCCAGCGCCCGTGCCCGTTGGCCCCGACGATCGCGACCCTCGGCACGGCGCCGGCCCGTCCCGGTGGCGCCCCCGCGGCGGCGGCCGTCACCGGGCGCCCGCCAACGTCGCGGCCACCCCGTGCCGTTGCAGGGCGGTCAGCCACCCGGTCACCTCGGCGCGTACGTCGTCGTCCTCGGCCACCTCGGCGGGGAAGACCTCGCGCAGCGCGAACACCGCGTCGACGGCCCCCGCCGGGGTCTTCGCCCCGGCGGCGAGCGCCGCGCGGATCTCCTCGGCGAGCGGGTCGGCCAGCGGCAGGGGGCTGCCGTCGTCGGCGTGACCCTCCGCGAAGCGCAGCCAGGCGGCCACCACCAGCGTGGCCCAGTGCGCCGACCGCCCCGCGGCCCGCAGATCGGCGATGGTGTGCAGGATCCGCTGCGGCAGCTTCTGCGAGCCGTCCAGGGCCACCTGGAGGGTGCGGTGGTGGATCGCCGGGTTGGCGAACCGGGTCAGCACCTCCTCGCCGTACGCGACGACCGAGACGCCCTCGGGCGGGTCGAAGCTGGCCGCCACGTCCTCGGCGACCAGCTGCCGCAGCACCGTGGTCAGGTGCGGCAGGGCCAGCGCGTCGGCGATCGTCTCCCGGCCGGCCAGCGCACCCAGGTAGGCGGCGGCCGAGTGCACGCCGTTGAGGGCGCGCAGCTTCAGCCGCTCCCAGGCTCCCGCGTCGGCGGTGAGCACCGCGCCGGCCCGCTCCCAGGCCGGCCGGCCGCCCGGGAAGTCGTCCTCGATCACCCACTGCCGGTACGGCTCGGCGACCACCGCCGCCAGGTCGGCCACCCCGAGGGCCCGCTCGGCGTCGGCGAGGGTCTGCGCCGTGCTGGCCGGCACGATGCGGTCGACCATGGTGCCGGGGAAGCTGACGTGCTCCCGCACCCAGCCGGCCAGCGGCTCCGGCACCCCCGCGTACGCCACCGACTGCTCGACCAGGCCGCGCAGCCGGCGGCCGTTCGCGGGCAGGTTGTCGCAGCTGACCAGGGCCAACGGGGGGCCCTGCGCGGCGGCGCGGGCGAGCAGCCCGCGCAGCAGCAGGCCCGGGACGGTGACCGGTGCCCGGTCGGTGCGCAGGTCGGCGGCGACCTCCGGGTCGGGCCGCAGCCGGCCGGTCACCGGGTCGAGCTGGTACGCCTTCTCCGTCACGGTGAGGGTGACCACCCGGATCGCCGGGTCGGCCAGCAGCGCCACCACGGCGGCGGGGTCGCCGGCAGCGTGCCGCGTCTCGGCCAGCGCGCCGACGACGCGGGTGTGGCACCCCTCGGCGCTGCTGGTGGTGACGCTGAACAGGTTGTCCTGCGCGGCCAGCGTCGTCACCACGTCGGGGTTGCGTGGCGCGACGCCGACGATGCCCCAGTCGCCCCCGGCCCGTGCCATCGCCTCCTCGGTGTAGACGGCCTGGTGGGCGCGGTGGAACGCGCCCAGCCCGAGGTGCACGATCCCCGCCGGCGCGCTGCCCGGGCGGATCAGCGGGCGGCTGTCGGTCGGCAGCCGGCGTAGCGTCCCGAGACCGAGCCGGGCAGCGCCGCCGGTCATCGCCACACCGGTCCGTCCGGGAAGCGGAACTCGGCGATCGACTCCGGCTTCATCGTGGAGCTGTAGCCGGGCGCCTCCGGCAGCAGGTAGCGCCCCTCGCGGGTGCGCACCGGGTCGACGAAGTGCTCGTGCAGGTGGTCGACGTACTCCACCATCCGGCCGTCGAGGCTGGTGCCGACCCGCAGGTAGTCGAAGACGGCCAGGTGCTGGACGTACTCGCACAGGCCCACGCCGCCGGAGTGCGGGCAGATCGGCACCCCGAACTTCGCCGCCATCAGGATCTCGGCGAGGACCTCGTTGACGCCGCCGACGCGGCAGGCGTCGATCTGCATCACGCCGATCGCCTCGGCCTGGAGCAGCTGCTTGAAGATGACCCGGTTGGCGGCCACCTCACCGGTGGCGACCCGGCACCGGCCGTCGGTCAGGCCGGTGACCGCCCGCGCGATCCGGGCGTGCCCGAGGATGTCGTCGGCGTGCGTCGGCTCCTCGATCCAGTACGGGTCCACCTCGGCCAGGGCGGTCATGTTGGTGATCGCCTCGTCGACGTCCCAGACCTGGTTGGCGTCCATCATCAGCAGCGCGTCCGGCCCGATCTCCTCCCGGATGATCCGCGCCCGCCGCAGGTCGTCGGCCGGCAGCCCGCCGACCTTCATCTTCATCGCCCGCCACCCCTCGGCGTACGCCTGCCGGGTCAGCGCCCGGACCTTGTCGTCGGGGTAGCCCAGCCAGCCCACCGAGGTGGTGTACGACGGGAACCCGTCGCGCTCCAACTCGGCGCGGCGCTCGTCCAGGCCGACCAGTCCCTTGTCGAGGATGGCCGCCGCCTCCTCCGGGGTGAGGGCGTCGGTGATGTGGTGGAAGTCGATGCTGGCCACCAGTTCCTCGGTGGGCAGCTCGGCGAGCAGCTGCCACAACGGCTTGCCGGCCAGCTTGGCCCGCAGGTCCCAGACCGCGTTGACCAGGGCGCCGGTGGCCATGTGGATGACCCCCTTCTCCGGGCCCAGCCAGCGCAGCTGCACGTCGGCGCTGAGCGAGCGCCAGAACGCCACCGGGTCGGCGAAGATCTCCTCCACGGTCCGGCCCCGCACGTGGTGGGCGAGGGCCTCGATCGCGGCGCAGGTCAGCTCGTTGCCGCGACCGTTGGTGAAGGTGAACCCGGCCCCGGTGACGCCGGCGTCGGTGCGCAGCTCGACGTAGCTGGCCGAGTAGTCGCCCCGGTTGATCGCGTCCGAGCCGTCGCCCGCGGCGGCGGTCGGGAACCGGACGTCGTGCACGTCGACGGCGGTGACGGTGACACTCACAGGACATTCTCTCCGATCTTGAAGACCTTCTTCGGCAGCCGGTACGCCAGGTCGACGATGGTCTCGGCGGCCTCGTCCTCGCCGAGGCGGTGCTCGGTGACCAGCCGGGCCAGGTAGGCGGCGTCGACCCGGCGGGCCACGTCGTGGCGTACCGGGATGGAGCAGAACGCGCGGGTGTCGTCGACGAACCCGGCGGTGTTGTAGAAGCCCGCGGACTCGGTGACCGACTCGCGGAAGCGGCGCAGCACCTCCGGCGAGTCCAGGAACCACCACGGCGCACCGAGGTACAGGGCGGCGTACCCGCCCGCCAGAGGGGCGAGTTCCCGGCTGAAGGTGTACTCGTCGAGGGTGTAGAGCACCACCCGCAGCCGCGGGTCGTTGCCGTACGCGTCCAGCAGCGGGGTCAGCGCGTGCAGGTACTCGGTGGCCTGCGGCAGGTCGCCGCCGACGTCGCGGCCGTGCCGCGCGTACAGCCAGCGGTTGTGGTTGCGCACCGCGCCGGGATGCAGCTGCATGACGAGGCCGTCGTCCAGCGACATCCGGGCGAACTCCAGCAGCATGTGCGCCCGGAACGTCTCCGCGTCGGCCGCGTCGGCGACCCCGCGCAGGCCCTTGTCGTAGAGGCGCGCGGCCTCGTCCGCGCCCAGCGCCAGGGTGCGCGCGGTGGGGTGGCCGTGGTCGGTGCAGGTGGCGCCGGCCGCGATGAAGGCGGCCCGCCGCCGGCGCAGCGCCGCCAGGTAGCCGGCGTACGTGCCGGTGTCCTCGCCGGTGATCTCGCCGAGGCGCGCGACGTTGTCCGCCCAGCCGTCGAACTCCATGTCGGCCACGTTGTCCGGCCGGAACGTGGTGATCACCCGGCCGCCCGGCCCGCCCCAGCCGTCGGCGGCGAGCTTGGCGTGCTGCCCGAGGTCGTCCAGCGGCGACTCGGTGGTGGCGAGCACCTCGATGCCGAACCGCTCGAACAGGGCCCGGGGCCGGAACTCCGGCTCGGCGAGCCGGGCCGCGAGCTCGTCGTAGACGGCGTCGGCGGTGGCCGGGGAGAGCGGGGTGCGTACCCCGAACACGTCGGTGAAGGTCTGCTCCAGCCAGAGCCGGGAGGGGGTGCCCCGGAACAGGTGCCAGTGCGCGGCGAAGCGCCGCCAGATGGTGCGCCCGTCGGGCTCCGTGGGGCTGCCGTCGACGGTGGGCACGCCCAGCTCGGCCGGGGGGACGCCCTGGCTGAGCAGCATCCGGGTGAGGTAGTGGTCGGGCACGATGAGCAGCCGCGCCGGATCCGGGAACGGGCGGTCCTCGGCCAGGATCGCCGGGTCGACGTGCCCGTGCGGGGAGATGATCGGCTGGGGCGCGGCCAGCGCGTACAGCCGGCGGGCCACCGCGCGCTGCGCGGGGTCGGCGGGGAAGAGCAGGTCGGTCGTGGGCACGGGTGGGGCTCCTCGGAGGGTGTTCGTGGCTCAGGAGAGGTCGAGCAGGTCGGCGACCCGGACCGGGGCGCCGGTGGTGAAGGAGCGGTTCGCGGCCAGCCCGGTGAGCAGGGCGAGGGCGCCGTCGCGGGCGGTCGCTGCCCGCCCCATCGGGTCCGGCTCGCCGGCGATCAGGACCCGGGCCATCCGGGCGTCGGCGCCGCCGTGCCCGGAGCGGGTGTGCCCGGCCACGGGTACGACCTGCGGCGGCGCCCAGAACGGCCGCAGGGTCAGCGTGGCGGAGCCGGCCTCGGCGGCGGCCTCGTCGCCGTGCAGCGCCGCGCCCTTCAGCGCACCGGCGGACGCCGGGCTGACGTGGTCGCTCTCCACGACCTCCAGCTCCAGGCGGCCCCGGCTGCCGTTGACCATCACCCGGTAGCCCTCGTAGGGGGCGTACGCGGTGAGGTGGTAGGTCATCGTCGCGCCGGTGGAGTAGCGGGCCAGCACCGCCATGTCGTCCTCGATGTCCACGCCCGGGGCGAAGACGTTGCGGTCGCGCTGGTAGCCGTCCTCGGCCTCGGCGTCGAGGTAGAGCTCGCGCAGTTTCGGGTGCGCGTCGAGCCGCAGCGCGAACGGGTCGTCGTCGGCGGCGGGGGAGCCGTGCGCCCGCTCGTAGTCGCGGGCGTAGCCGTGCCGGCGGCCGGCCTCGCCGTAGAAGAACAGCCGGCCGGTGGCGTACACCTCGACGGGGGTGGCGTCGAGCCACCAGTTGACCAGGTCGAAGTGGTGGCCGGCCTTGTGCACCATCAGGCCGCCGGAGTGCGCCTTGTCGCGGTGCCAGCGGCGGAAGTAGTCGGCGCCGTGCCGCACGTCGAGCAGCCACTCGAAGTGCACCGAGCCCACCTCGCCGATCGCGCCGTCGGCGAGCAGCTCGCGCAGCTTCTCGTGCAGCGGGTTGTAGCGGTAGTTGAACGCCACCCGCACCTGCCGCCCGGTGTCGGCGACCGCGTCGAGGATCTGCCGGCAGCCGGCGGCGTCCACGGTCATCGGCTTCTCGGTGATGACGTCGCAGCCGGCCCGCAACGCCGTGTCGACGTGTGCGGCGTGGGTGTCGTCCACGCTCGTCACCACCAGCACGTCGACCCGCTCCTTGGCGAGCATGGCGGCCAGGTCCTCGGCCCGGTACGTCGGCACCGGCGGGTGGCCCAGCTCGCCGAGCCACCGGTTGTGGGCGTCCATCCGGGCCTGGTTGACGTCGGCGAACGCGACGAGCTCGGCGGTGTCGGCGTGGTCGCGCACCAGCGCCCGGACGAACATCTCGGCCCGGGACCCGGTGCCCACCAGGGCGTGTCGGACCCGCTGACCGGTGCTGGACGACATGGCGACCGCCTCCCGTGTTGCTGCAAAGGTTTGCAGCGAAATAACCACGCGCCGCGCGGCGGCGTCAACGATCGATGCCAAACCGGCGGCATAGATCCGATTTGATCCGCATTTCAGCACATGGTGGGAGCGTGGCCGAAACGCATCTGTAACCATCGACCGTTGACACCGGCACAACCGTTTGCATTAATTGGCGGCACCTGACGTGACCCCAGCCACACTGGACGAAGGGCCCCGCCGTGCCAGCCACCATCCGAGACGTCGCCCGGGCCTCCGGCGTGCACATTTCCACGGTCTCCCGCACGTTCTCGGCCCCGCACCTGGTCAACCCGGAGACCCGGGGCCGGGTGCTGGCCTGCGCCGAGGAGCTCGGCTACCGGCCCAACCGCGCCGCCCGCGCCCTGATCACCGGCCGTACGCACAACATCGGCCTGATCATCGCGGACATCGCCAACCCGTTCTTCCCGCCGCTGATCAAGGCGGCGGAGAGCCAGGCCCGCCAACGCGACTACCACGTGTTCGTGGCCGACACCAACGAGGACCCGATCGCCGAGGAGGAGCTGGTCCACGCCCTCGCGAAGCAGGTGGACGGGGTGCTGCTGTGCAGCCCGCGGATGAGCAACAGCATGATCGAGCAGCTCAGCCGCGAAGTGCCGCTGGTGGTGATAAACCGGCAGGTCGCCGGCCTGCCCTGCGTCACCATGGACGTCGGGCAGGGCGCCCGGTCGGCCATCGAGCACCTGCTCGGCCTCGGCCACCGGCGGATCGCGCTGCTCAGCGGGCCGCGCGGCTCGTGGACCAGCCGGGAGATCCGCCGGGCGGCCGGCGTCGCGGCGCGGGCCGGCGGCGCCGAGTTCACCGTCCTCGGGCCCAACCAGCCCACCGAGACCGGCGGCGCGGCCCTCGCCGAGCAGGTCCGCCGCAGCGAGGCCACGGCGGTCCTCGCCTACAACGACCTGATGGCGATCGGCCTGATCGAAGGGCTCGACGCCGTCGGGATGCGCGTCCCGCAGGACGTGAGCGTCGTCGGTATCGACGACATCGCCCTGAGCCGGCTCACCCGGCCCAAGTTGACGACGGTGGCCACGCCCAACGCGGCCGCCGGCCGGACGGCCGTCGACATGCTCCTGCAACACGACACCGTCGCCGCCCGTGGCTCACGCGGCGGTCGGGGTGTCACGAGCGACGACCGTCGTACCACCGCACAGGTAATGCTCCAGACCGAACTGGTCATCCGCGACTCGACCGCCGCCGCGCCGGCAGACGGTCGGAACCGCCCCGACGCCGAGTTGGTCGTCCCGGGCCCGCATCGCCTTGCGGGCCCGGGTCGCCCGACCGCGGCCACCGGTGGCGTCGTCGCCTCCTAACGCCAAGGAGTGAGCGCACATGCACCCCGCAACGCCCCCCACCACTGGCACGCAGGCCGTGCCCGTTCACCGTACCCCCGTCCGCCGGCGGCGGTTGATCCGCGGCCTGCTCGCCACGGTCGTCGCCCTGCCCCTGGTCCTCGGTGCCGCCGCCTGCGGCGGCGACGACGAGGCCAGCACCGACCCGAACGCCCCGGTCAAGCTCTCGGTCTTCTGGTGGGGCGGTGAGGCCCGGGCGAAACTGACCGAGGAGGCCCTCGCCCTCTACACCAAGAAGCACCCGAACGTCACGTTCGAGAAGACCTGGCAGGCCAACCAGGGCTACTTCGACAAGCTGGCCACCCTCACCGCCGGCGGCAACCCGCCGGACCTCTTCCAGATCGACGACAACTACCTGGCCGAGTACGCCTCGCGCAGCACCACCCTCGACCTGACGTCGTACAAGGACTCCGGCGACCTCGACGTGTCGAAGTTCCCCAAGAGCCTCTGGCAGTACGGCGTGGTCGACGGCAAGCTCGCCGGCGTGGCCTCGGGAGAGAACACCCAGGGCCTGGTCTACAACAAGACGCTGCTGACCAAGAACGGCCTGTCCGAGCCGACCACGGGGATGAGCTGGGAGGAGCACATCGCCTGGGCCGAGCAGGTGGCGAAGAAGACCAAGGTGCCCGGCACCCAGGACCCGAGCGCCGACTACAAGGCGTTCTGGGTGTGGCTGCGCCAGCAGGGCAAGGACCTCTACAAGGGCAAGGAGCTCGGCTTCACCGCCGAGGACGTGACGAAGTGGTTCGACCTGTGGAAGGGCGCCCGGGACCGGGGCGCCACCCCGACCCCCGACGTCATCCACGAGGGCAACGCCACCGACATCACCAAGCAGCTCGTGGTCACCGGCAAGGCCGGCACCAGCTGGGTCTGGGTCAACCAGATGCCGGAGCTGAAGAAGAACACCAAGGACGAGCTGGGCGTCATCGCCTACCCCGGTGACCCGAGCGCCCAGTGGGCCCGCGCCTCCATGTACTGGTCGGTGTTCAAGGGCAGCAAGCACAAGGACGTTGCGGTCGACGTGATCAACTTCCTGGCGAACGACCCCGAGGCCGTCAAGATCCTCGGCACCGACCGGGGCCTGCCGTCGAACCTGGATCTCCGCCGGGTGGTCAGCGACGACGTCACCGACCCGGCGATGAAGCAGTCGATCCAGGTCGAGTCCGACCTGGCCCAGAAGTTCGGCGAGGCGCCGCAGGTCCCGCTCAAGGGGCACAGCAAGGTCCGCGCCGAGCTGATCAAGGCCGCCGAGAACGCCCAGTACGGCCGGATCAGCTCCGCCCAGGCGGCGGAGCAGTTCATCACCGCCTGCAAGTCCGCCATCGCCTGACCTGACGCCACACGGAGAGGAATCGGTTCGTGGCTCTGACCACGGCGCCCGACCCGACCCGACGTACCGGACCCGTCCCGACCCCCGCCGGCAGGCGCGGGGTCGGGCGGGCCCGGCACGGGGACGGTCTGGCCGGCTACGTCTTCCTGTCGCCCTGGCTGCTCGGCCTGATGGCCGTCACGGCGATACCCATGCTCCTGTCGCTCTACCTGAGCTTCACGAACTACGACATCCTCACCCCCTTCTCCGAGGTGGAGTGGGTCGGATTCGCCAACTACGAGCGCATGTTCACCGCCGACCCGTCGTACTGGCACTCGGTGCGGGTGACGCTCACCTTCGCCCTGGTCGCCGTGCCGCTGAAGCTGGCGGCCGCCCTCGGGGTGGCCCTGCTGCTCAACCGCGCCTGGCGCGGCGTCGGGCTGTTCCGCGGCCTGTTCTACCTGCCGTCGCTGCTCGGCGGCAGCGTCGCGCTGGCCATCGTCTGGGTGAACATGTTCAACCGCGAGGGCGCGTTCAACTCGCTGCTGAGCGTCTTCGGCATCGAGGGCAAGCCGTGGGTCAACGACCCCGACTGGGCCCTGGAGACCCTCATGGTGCTCGCCATCTGGCAGTTCGGCGCGCCCATGGTGATCTTCCTGGCCGGCCTCAAGCAGGTGCCCACCGAGCTCTACGAGGCGGCCTCCGTCGACGGCGCCGGCAAGTGGCGGCAGTTCGTCGCCGTCACCCTGCCGATGCTCTCGCCGGTGATCTTCTTCAACCTGGTGCTGGAGACCATCAACGGCTTCCAGGGCTTCACCGCCGCGTTCGTGCTCAGCAACGGCACCGGCGGCCCGGTCGACTCCACCCTGATGTACACGCTGAACCTCTACATCACGGGCTTCACCAACCTGGAGATGGGCTACGCCTCGGCGATGGCCTGGGTCTTCCTGCTCGCCATCGCGATCATCACCGCGATCTTCTTCAGCACCGGGCGGTTCTGGGTGCACTACTCGGACGGGGAGGACCGGTGACGGCGACGGCGACCCCGACGGCAACCCCGGCGACGACCGGCCCGCGCGGCCCGCGCCGGGCCAGCGGCGGCGGGCAGGCCGTGCGCCTGCTCATCCTGATCGCGATCGTCGCGGTCGTGCTCTACCCGCTCTTCTGGATGATCGGTACGTCCCTGAAGAGCCAGGAGGAGATCGTCAACAACATCGGCCTGCTGCCGAACGAGTTCACCCCCGGCAACTACGCCGACGGCTGGACCAACTTCGACTTCAGCTTCGGCCGGTTCTTCCTCAACAGCGCGATGGTCAGCCTGCTGACCGTGGTCGGCAACGGCGTCTCCTGCCTGCTCGCCGCGTACGCCTTCGCGCGGCTGCGGTTCCGGCTGCGGGGCGTCTGGTTCGCCGTGATGATCGGGACGCTCCTGCTGCCCGGGCACGTGCTGATCGTGCCGCAGTACATCCTGTTCCGCAGCCTGGGCCTGGTGGGCGGCGAGTGGCCGTACCTGCCGCTGCTGATCCCGCAGTTCCTGGCCACCGAGGCGTTCTTCGTGTTCCTGATGGTGCAGTTCATGCGGGGCATCCCACGCGAGCTCGACGAGGCCGCCAAGATCGACGGTGCGAACGCCTTCGGCATCTTCCGGCACGTGATCCTGCCGCTGAGCCGGCCGGCGCTGGTCACCACGGCGATCTTCTCGTTCATCTGGACCTGGAACGACTTCTTCCGGCAACTCGTCTTCCTCTCCGACCTCGAGGACTACACCGTGCCGGTGGCGCTGACCCTGTTCATCGACTCGACGAGCCAGAGCGCCGTCGGCCCGATGTTCGCCATGTCGGTGCTGTCGCTGCTGCCGGTGTTCCTGTTCTTCGTGGCCTTCCAGCGGATGCTGGTGGAGGGCATCAACACGAGCGGACTCAAGGGATGAGGTCGCACCCGGACGGCGGGCCGGACCGGGAGGACGGGCCGGCCCGCCGTGACTGGCGGGACGTGCTCACCGACGCCACGGACCTGGCGGTGCTCGGCATCGCCCTGACCCTGGCGGCGTTGCCGGTGCTCACCGCGGCGGCGGCCGTCGCCGCCGCGAGCGCGGCGGTGCACGACCGGTACACCGTCGGTTCCTGGCCCTCCGCGCGGGAGAACCTGACCCGCTACGGCCGCGCCCTGCTGCCGGGCGTCGGGGTGAGCGTGCTGACGGTCGCCGCGTTCGGGCTGCTCGCCGTGAACGTCGCCGCGCTGGCCGGTGGCCGGGTCCCCGGCGGGGCACCGCTGCTCCTGGTCACCGTCGTGCTGGCCGCCGCCCTGGCCGGGTACGCCGCGCTGGTGGTGGTGGAGGTCGGCCGCCGCGGTGGCCGTGGCTGGCGGGAGGCCGCCGGTGCCGCCGCCGGCGCCTGCCGCGCCCGCCCGGGCACCTGGGCCGCCGCCGGCGGGGTCAGCGCCGTCGCCGCGCTGCTCGCCGTCCTGGTCATCCCGGTCGCGGTGCCCATCCTCGCCGGGTACGTGGTCGCCGCCCTGCACGCCGTCGCGCGGCGGACCGTGCCCGCCCCGGTGGGACAGTCGTGACGGGCGGCGACCGGCGGGCCGGTGTGACCGAGAACGATCGGCAGCTCAGCGTCGACGACGTGCCGGTGGCCCGGTACGTCGTCGACCCGGCGATCGACCCCCGGCACGGCCCCCGCCCGTACCTGCACCCCGTGCGGACCCTCGGCGGGACCGTGGTCACCGACGCGTTTCCCGCCGACCACGTCTGGCACCTCGGCGCGTCCCTGGCCGTGCAGGACGTCGACGGCACCAACCTCTGGGGCGGGCGCACCTACGTCCGCGACACCGGCTACACGTGGCGCGACGACCACGGCCGCATCGCGCACACCCGCTGGGAGACCCGCGACCCGCAACGGCTCGCGCACCAGTTGGAGTGGCGGGACCGGGACGGGGCGGTGCTGCTCGCCGAGCGGCGGGAGCTGGCCGCGCAGCGGGTCGGCGAGCGGGCCTGGGCCCTCGACGTCGGGTACACGCTGACCGCCCCCGCCGACCGGGACGTCGGCCTGGGCAGCCCGGCGACCAACGGACGCCCGGGTGGCGCCGGCTACGGCGGCTTCTTCTGGCGGGCGGTCAGCGCGACACCCGCGCGGGTGTGCACCGCCACCGCCGAGGGGGAGGACGCGGTCAACGGCAGCGACGCGCCGTGGCTGGCGTTCGCCGGCACCGGGCCGGACGGGGCCGCGTACACGCTCGTGCTGGCAGGGCTCGCGGAGGGCGACCGCTGGTTCGTCCGCACCGCGATGTACCCGGGGGTCTGCGTGGCGTTCGCCTTCGACCGGCCCAGGGTGATCACCGCGGGTACGAGTCGCACCGGGCGGCACCGGGTGGTCGTCGCCGACGGCACGCTCGACCAGGCGACGGCCGCCGCGTTGGCCGCCGGCGGGACGGTGTGACGCGGCCCTCCCACCCCGGATTTGACGATCTTGCCGGGCGGGCGTAACTTTCTCTCTGCCAGCGCGGAACGGACGAACAGGGCGAAAGCCCTGGCGAGGCCGGAGCGCGGTGAGACCATCGGTCCGGGTGGGGTCATCCCATCGGGGTCGGCACGGGCGGTGCCCCGGATTCGTCGCGAGGCGGATTTGGTGAGGCGGAACCGACCGGGTAAGGTTCACGGCCGGCAGGGAACCGGGCGAGCTCGCGGGAAACCGCGAAGCGGCCGGGCTGCCGAAATTCCCGAAGATCGTCGACGAGAGTCGGCGCCATCGGGATGCCCGGAAATTGGTTGAAGTGGTGCGGATCGCTACGAAGCGGTTTGACACGGCGGAAACCACCGGGTAACGTAGTAAAAGTGCCCGGCGCGAGAGCGGCGGACATGGTGAACGAAATGCCCCGGGTCGGGTGCTCCACGGTGTGGGGTTTCTGGGCGGTGTGTGGTTGTTCTTTGAGAACTCAACAGGGTGCTTGATAAGCCAGTGCCAATTATGATTTATACCCC
>NZ_JBEZEV010000122.1:0-16572 GCF_040649055.1 Micromonospora sp. NPDC049060 | reverse complement strand
GACCTCCGGGCTGGTCAGCGCCAGCTCCCGCCGGTGCAGGGTGGACGCCCCCGGGGTGAAGTGCCCGCCCAGGCTCTCGGCGACCCGGTCCGCCTGCCCGGGGCCGGCACACCACGGCAACAGGCCGATGTGGTGGGCGTGCGGACGGCTGGCGGAGCATTGTCGCCGGCCCGCCCACCGGCGTGGGCGAGGAGCACACGAACGCCGCCAGGTTGCCGGGTGACCGCCGCACCGGGCCCGGCGCCCGGCCCGTCAGACCGTGGGCAGCCTGGCGGCGATCAACTGGTGGGTCAGCAGTTCCGTGGTCACCAGCAACGACCGGGCCCGGAGCGGGTCGGCGGCGACGAGATCGGCGAAGACCTGCTCCGTCGCGTCGCGCGCCGTGACGCCGTCGGCCAGCGCGGCGGCGAACTCCGCCAACCGCGACACGGGTGCCCGGACGTCGGTTTCGGTGGCGAGTTCCCAGAAGCCGTCGGGCAGGTCCCGGCTGCCGTGCCAGTATCCGGCGACGACCTGGTCCCGGGCATCGTGCAGCGCGGCGGCCGTGCCGGTGGGGGACGGCGGGAGGTCCAGCACCGGCGGTGCGGACAGGTCGACCGCGGTGACGGCGGGTCCGTTGCCGGTGCGGGCCCGGTGGGCGTCTTCGTGGAAGGTAACGTCACGGATCCAGTGCAGCCGGTTCTCGATGTGCCATTCCAGGCGGGCCCATTGCTGCAGGTCAGCAGGCTGGGCGTGGGCGGCGGGCAGTGACGCCACCAGATAGACCGTCTCCCGGGTGCGCTTGCCGGCGATCATGCGGGTACGGGTGATCCGGACGGCCTGCTCGGCGTGGGGAAACGCGATGCCGCCGGGGGTCTGGAGGGTCAACGCCTTGACGGTGCGGGTCTCGGCGGCGCGCTCGTCGACCAACCGCGCGACCTCGGCAAGGCCCTTCGGCCCCAGCGCCGGAGCCCACTCGCGCAGCACCACGTCCGGCCAGCCCGGGCCGTCACACACCAGCTTCACCAGCCACGCCGCCAACCCTGCCGGCCGAGGCGGAGCGGCCCGACACGCCCGGGCGTAGACCTCCATCAGGTACGCCAGGTCGTTGCCGAGCACGCCAGAGGAGCTGTCCATGTACATCAGGGCGCTCGTCATCCGATCGACCGCCTTGCCCAGCGCCGGCACCGCGACCGACGCCTCACCCACGTCGATCAACGGACGGTGGGGCCGGGCCCACGTGCGGGCGGGCCCCGGTGCCCCGGCGGCGCGGCGCGTTCCGGCGGCGTGGTCCGCGCGGGCGGGCGGCCCGCGCGGGGCGCAGTCCGGACGGGTCGGGGGCCGGGTCGGGGGCGGGGGTCAGGCCGGTTCGGTGGCGCGGCGCGGCGCGGCGGTCGCCGGGAGCGCGGCGCGCCCGGCCTGCCGGCGGCTCAGCCGCCCGGTCCGGTGCAGCCAGCGCACCGTGTCGGCCAGGGTCTCGTCCAGTGACCGGCTCGCCGGCCCGAGCAGCTCCTCGGTGGGGGTGCCGTCCATCGGGCGGGCCGTGGCGCACAGGTAGATGGCGCCGTGCTCGGCGGGCAGGTGCACGGGCGAGAGCCGCTGCGCCGCGCTGACCAGGTGGCCCATCGGCAGCAGGGCCGGGGCCGGCAACCGGAGGGTGGGCAGGGCCCGCCCGGTGACCCGGCGCAGCGCCTCGACGAACTCCCGGGTCGTGACGTAGCGGCCGGGGGCCGGGAAGCGGCGGGGGCCGCGCCCCGGTTCGAGGACCGCCGCGTGCAGCCGGGCCACGTCCCGCACGTCGCCGACGGGGAAGCCGCCGGTCGGCCACAGCGGCATCAACCCGCGCAGCACGTTGCGTACCCGGGTCGTCTGGTCGCCCAGGTGCGGATCGTCGGGCCCGAGCGAGGCCAGCGGATAGGTGATGACCACCGGCGCCCCGTCGTCCTGGTGGCGGCGCGCCAGGTGCTCGGCGGCGGCCTTGCTGCTCAGGTACGCCTCGCGGGGCGCGCCCACCGGGGAGTCGACGGTCAGCGGCGACCCCGTGGCCGGCAGCAGCGCGCCGAAGGTGGAGACGTGCACGATCGGGTCGAGGCCCGCCGCCCGCGCCGCCCCGAGCACCACCTCGGTGCCGCGGAGGTTGACCGCCCGCATCCGCGGCCGGTCCCGCGAGTCGAAGCTGTACACGCCGGCGGCGTGCAGCGCGGCGGCGCAGCCGTCGGCGGCCCGGGCCACGTCGGCGGGGTCGGTGACGTCGCCGGTGACCAGCTCCACGCGCCCGGCGTCGGCGCCCAGCGCCGCCAGCACGCGCCGGGCGCGGGCCTGGTCGCGCACGAGCAGCCGGACCCGGTGCCCGGCGTCGAGGACGGCCGCCGTCGAGTGGGAGCCGATGAATCCGGTGCCACCGGTTACCAGGACCAGCATCGCGACTCCCGCGGGTGGGGGACTGGGTCGTCGCCCATCATGGGCGGCGCCGCCGGGCCCTCCTTCTCCCAGGGTGCTCAACCGGCGTCGATGGCGTTGCCTGCGCCCCCGGACTCCCAATACTGGCATTGCCGCAGTCGTGGGAGCCGTCGTCGTGACCGTCCGGCGGGGCGGCGCAGAGCAGGAGGCAGATCATGATCGCTCGTCGGGTGGCCTCGTCGGTGGTCCAGCGCCAGGTCAACTACGTCACGCCGGTGCCGCAGGGGTCCGCAGAGGGCCTGGTGGACGCCGTCTACCGGCAGGTCGCGCAGGAGATGCAACTGGTGGTGCCGCCGGCGCAGCTGCACTCCCCGTCGCCGGAGGTGCTGGCGGCGTACTGGATGGTGATGCGGGAGCCGCTGCTGCCGACGGAGAACGTGGACCGGGCGACCAAGGAGGCGGTGGCCGCCGCGGTGTCCGTGGCGAACATCTGCCCGTACTGCGTGGACATGCACAGCGTCGGGCTCTACGAGCTCTCCACGGAGCACGACGCGGAGGCGATCGTGGCCGACCGGCTCACCGAGATCGCCGACCGGCGCATCCGCGTGGCGGCGGAGTGGGGCCGTACGGCACACCAGCCGCAGACCTCGCGGCCGGTCCTGCCGTTTCCGGAGCGGGACCGCCCGGAGCTGGTCGGCGTGGTGGTGGGTTTCCACTACATCGCCCGCGTGGTCAACGTGTTCCTCTCCAACTTCCTGCTCCCGCCGGGGCTGTCGCCGCGGGCGCGCCGGCGCCTGAAGCGGGGCATCGGCTGGGTGCTGCAGGGGACGCTGCGCGACGCCCGGGAGCCGGGCCGCTCGGTGGAGCTGCTGCCGCCGGCGCCGCTGCCGGCGGAGGCCGCCTGGGCGGCGGGCAGCCCGCACGTGGCCGGGGCGATGGCCCGCGCCTACGCGGCGTTCGAGGCGGCCGGCGAGCGGGCGGTCCCGCCGGCGGTCCGGGAGCTGGTCGCGGAACGCCTCGACGCCTGGCGGGGCGAGGAGACCGGCCTGAGTCGACAGTGGTGCGAGCGGCTGATCGCGCCGCTGCCCGAGGCGGAGCGGGCCGCCGGCCGCCTGGCCCTGCTGACCGTGTTCGCCTCCTACCAGGTCGACGAGGAGGTGGTCACGGAGTTCCGCCGCCACCAGCCGGGCGACGCGGCGCTGGTCGACGCGGTGGCCTGGGCCAGCTTCGCGGCGGCCCGCCGGGTCGGCACCTGGTACGCCCCCGCCGGCTCGCACGAGCCGGTCTGACGGATTCCTGACTTGAACTGCGCAACATTGAAGACGTGACGGCGTGTCGGAGCCGACACGCTGGGTGATGGGCGTGGTGTCTCTCGCGCCCGTGACCCTTCCAAGGAGGAAACGTGACCAGCTACCAGGCGACCCTGCCCGGAGCGTCCGGGCGTTGGGCGACACTCAACGGCGCGCACCATCGGGCGGCCCTGAACGCCTTTCTCGTGATCGTGCTGGCGCACTGGGCCGAGCACCTGGTGCAGGCGTACCAGATCTGGGGCCTGGGCTGGTCGCGGCCCGAGGCCCGCGGGGTGCTCGGCATGCCCTTCCCGTGGCTGGTCAGCTCGGAGTGGCTGCACTACGGCTACGCCATCGTGATGCTCGTCGGGCTGTGGATGCTGCGTCCCGGCTTCGTCGGGCGCAGCCGGAGCTGGTGGACCGCCGCCCTGGCGATCCAGTTCTGGCACCACATCGAGCACCTGCTGCTGCTGTTGCAGGCGCAGACCGGCCGGCACCTGTTCGACAGCCCCGTGCCCACCAGCCTGCTCCAGGTCGTGATCCCCCGCGTCGAGCTGCACCTGTTCTACAACACGGTCGTCTTCGTGCCGATGGTGATCGCGATGTACCTGCACCTGCGGCCCTCCCCGGCGGAGGCGGAGCTGATGTCGTGCAGCTGCCGGCAGCCCGAGGTCGCGGCCCAGCCGTCATGACCACCGTGGACGGCACCCGTCCGCCGGCACCGTCCACGTCCGTCGGGGCGGTGCAGCGGGCGGCCATCGCCGTCGCGGTCGGCATCGTGCTGTCGATCGTGGCGCTGCTGGCCTTCGGCACTCCGGCCGAGAGCCGGAGGTTCATGCTGAACCCGGGCGACGGGTCGGTCGTCGGCGTCGCGCCCGCCGAGGTGACGCTCACGCTCGGCGGCGCCGAGTCGGCCGAGAACGTGCACCTGGCCGTCACCGGACCGACCGGGGCGGTCGCCTCGATCGGGAAGGCGGCCGTCCGCGACGGCCGCCTGGCCGTGCGGGTACGCGACGCCGGGCCGGGCGCCTACCGCGTGGCCTACCGGGCCCTGTTGCCCGACGGCCGGCAGGTCGCCGGCCTGGCCGGCTTCACGGTTACCCCCGGCGCCGTCCCGGCCGGGCCCGTCGCCGCGCCGATCGGGGACGAGGCCGCGAACGCCGGCCACGACCACGCCCGGATCGACGGCATCAACGGCGTGCTCCTCCTGCTCGACCTGGGCCTCGTCGCGGTGGCCCTGCTGCTGATGTTCCTCCGTCCGCAGCGGGGAAGGGGGCCCGTCACCGGCCCGTGACCCGCCCACCGGGCGGCCCCGCCCGTGGCGGCGGATGAGCGCACAGCAGAAGACGCGGCCCCGGCCGACGCGGCGTGACGATGAAGTCACCCGCCGGCCGGGGCCGGCGTCGTCGTAACGACAGGGGGATCTGCCATGCCGACGGTACTGGGCTCCATGCGTCGACTGCTGATGGCGCCGACGCTCGCGGAGGTGACCTTCGCGCGTCGGGGCTTCCCCGGCCCCGCCACGGAGGTCACCCGCCGGCTGGAGGCGGTTCCGCAGTCCGTCGTCTGCGGATTCGAGTGGGGCATCGACACCCGCGACCCGTGGGAGCTGGAGCGCCGGCTCGCGCTCGTCGACCGGGAACTGCTCGGCTTCGCCTACGAGGGCGCCACGATGGCCTGCACCATCCTCGACGTGATGGGGCCCCGGCGCGGCACCCGCACCCGGGACCTGCTGCGGGGCCCCGGCGCGCCGCACCTCTTCCTCGCCTACATCGGCATCGGGTTCGCGATGGCCCGCCTGCCGCGACCCCTCTGGCGGCACGTCGTGCCGGACCTCACCGGCTCCCCGTACCACCCGACGATGACCTGGCTGGCCGTGGACGGCTACGGGTTCGACCGCGCCTACTTCGACCTCGACCGGTGGGTGACCCGGCAGGAGCGGCTGGCGGCGTACCCGTGGCAGGGCCACGGGGACTACTTCCTCCGGGCCACGGACCAGGGCCTCGGCCGCGCGCTGTGGTTCATCCACGGCGCCCGCACCGCCGACGTGGCCGGGGCCGTGCGGGCCTTCGCCGCCGACCGGCACGGCGACCTGTGGAGCGGGGTGGGGCTCGCCGCCACCTTCGCCGGCGGCGCCGACGCCGAGGCGCTCACCGCGCTGCGCGCCGACGCCGGCCCGTGCGCGCCGGACCTGGCCCAGGGAGCGGTCTTCGCCGCCAAGGCCCGCAGCCACGCCGGGCACGTGCCGGCGCACAGCGAGGCGGCGATGCACGCGCTCGGCGGTCGGTCCGTGGCCGCCGCCGCGGCGCTCGCCGACGACGTGGCGGTCCGCGCGGAGCCGGCCGGGCCGCTGCCCGCGTACGAGGTGTGGCGGCGCAACGTCCGCGCGCACTTCGAGCCGGCCGGCGTCAACCACGGCCGCTGAGAACCGCCCGCGTCGCCCCCGGACGGTCGCCGTGCCGTCGCGTGCCGGCGGTGCACGTGAATGTTCCGCCTAGTTGCGACGAGTGCGCAAGGTTGAAGAAATCAATCCTTCCCGCGCTTGCCATCATCGAATTGGATGTCCATCCCCGGTAAACGGAAACACCGACCCTTTGGGGGAACGTGCCATGCAGAGCCTGCGTGATCTGCGGCGCAGAATCCTGACGCCAAATATCTCCGAGACGAAAATGGACGTGCGCGGATTCCACGTGAAGAACGAGGAATCGAAGGCGCTGCTCGAAACCGTCGGCGCCTCATTCCTCGCCGGTTACGGATACGCCGCCGAGGCGCCGACGACCGAGGCGGCCGAACGCCGCCTGGAAACGGTGCCGACGCGTTTTCGTGGTTTCGCGTACGAGGGCGCCGCGATGGGCTTCGCCGTCCGGGACGCGCTGCGGCCGGGCCGCCCCCGGCACGTGGCGGGCCTGCTCGCCGGCCGGGGCGACGCGCACGTCTACATGGCGTACGTCGGCGTGGGCTGGGCGATGGCCCGGCTGCCCCGGATCCGCTGGGGCCAGCTGTACGCCCCGGACCCGCTGCTGCGGTGGCTGGTCCTCGACGGCTACGGCTTCCACCAGGCGTACTTCCACACCGACCGGTACGTGTACGGGCAGTACCGCCACCCGCGGTTCCCGTGGCCGGCCGAGGGCCCGCGCGAGTACGCCGACCGGGTCATCGACCAGGGCATCGGGCGGGCCACCTGGTTCGTGGGCGGCACCGACGTGGACCGGGTGACGGAGATCTTCGCCGCGTTCCCCGCGCACCGGCGGGCCGACCTGTACGCCGGGGCGGGCCTCGCCGCCACGTACGCCGGGGGAGCCACCGAGGCGGACCTGCACCGGTTCCGCGACCGGGCCGGCGACTACCGGGTGGACCTCGCCCAGGGCAGCGCCTTCGCGGCCGGGGCCCGGGTACGCGCCGGCCTGGTCGTCCCGCACAACGAGGTCGCCACGCAGGTGTTCTGCGGCATGTCCACCGCCGAGGCGTCGAAGGTGACCGACGTGACCCTGCCCAGCGGGCAGGACGGCGGCACGCCCGCCTACGAGCGGTGGCGCCAGGCCATCGCCGCCGAGTTCGAGGGGCGGTGCTGACCGTGGCGCCCCACCCCGCGGCCCGTTCCGCGCCCCGGCGGTCCACCACCGCACGCAACGAAGGAGAGACCTCGTGACAAGGATCGCTGTCGTGGGGATGGCGTGCCGCTACCCGGACGCCACGTCGCCCCGTGAACTGTGGGAGAACGCCCTCGCCGGGCGGCGGGCCTTCCGCCGGCTGCCCGAGGTGCGGATGAGTCTTGACGACTACTGGGATCCGGACCCGGCCACGCCCGACCGCTTCTACGCCCGCAACGCGGCGGTCATCGAGGGCTACGAGTTCGACCGCATCGCCTACAAGATCGCCGGGAGCACCTACCGCTCGACCGACCTCACCCACTGGCTCGCCCTCGACATGGCGGCCATGGCGCTGGCCGACGCCGGGTTCCCGATGGGGGAGGGCCTGCCCCGCGAGCGGACCGGCGTGGTCGTCGGCAACACGCTGACCGGCGAGTTCTCCCGGGCCAACCAGCTGCGGCTGCGCTGGCCCTACGTGCGCCGCATGGTCGCCGCCGCGCTCAAGGAGCAGGACTGGGACGACGACCAGCTCACCACGTTCCTCGACGACTTCGAGGCGACCTTCAAGGGCCCGTTCCCGGAGGTCGACGAGGACACCCTCGCGGGCGGCCTGTCGAACACCATCGCCGGGCGCATCTGCAACCACTTCGACTTCAAGGGCGGCGGCTACACCGTCGACGGCGCCTGCTCCTCGTCGCTGCTCTCCGTCGCCACCGCGTGCAAGACCCTCTCCGACGGCGAGGTCGACGTGGCGGTCGCCGGCGGGGTCGACCTCTCCATCGACCCCTTCGAGATCATCGGCTTCGCCAAGACCGGCGCGCTGGCGCGCGGCGAGATGCGGGTCTACGACCGCGGCTCGAACGGCTTCTGGCCCGGCGAGGGCTGCGGCATGGTGGTCCTGATGCGCGAGGCCGAGGCCCGCCAGGCGGGGCACCGCATCTACGCCACCATCGCGGGCTGGGGCATCTCCTCCGACGGCAAGGGCGGCATCACCCGGCCCGAGGTCGCCGGCTACCAGCTCGCCCTGCGCCGGGCGTACGACCGGGCCGGGTTCGGCATCGAGACCGTCGGGCTCTTCGAGGGCCACGGCACCGGCACGCAGGTGGGTGACGCCACCGAACTCCAGGCCCTGTCCCTGGCCCGGCGCACCGCCGACGAGAACGCCTCCCAGGCCGCGATCAGCTCGATCAAGGGCATGATCGGGCACACCAAGGCGGCGGCCGGCATCGCCGGCCTGATCAAGGCCGCGATGGCGGTCCACCACGAGGTGCTGCCGCCCACCATCGGCTGCGTCGACCCGCACGAGATCCTCACCGCCGAGCAGTCCGCGCTGCGGGCCCTGCGCAAGGCCGAGGCGTGGCCGCGCGACGTGCCGGTGCGCGCCGGCATCACGGCGATGGGCTTCGGCGGCATCAACACCCACATCGTGCTGGAGAACGGGCAGCCGCGTCGCTCGGCCCGGCTCGACAGCCGCTTCCGCAACCTCGCCGCCTCGATGCAGGACGTGGAGCTGCTGCTCGTCGACGGGGGCAGCCCGCAGGAGTTGCGCGAGCGGTTGCAGCGTCTCGTCGAGTTCGTGCCCACGGTGTCGTACGCCCAGCTGGGCGACCTCGCCGCCACCCTGCACCGGGAACTGCGCGACCTGCCGTACCGGGCGGGCGTGGTGGTCTCCTCGCCGGAGGACGGCGAGCGGCAGCTGCGCCGGGTCTGCGACGCCCTCGACGCCGGCGAGGTACGCCTGTTCTCCTCCGACGGCCGCTGCTTCCTGGGCCACGTGAGCGGCCCGGGCCGCATCGGCTTCCTCTTCCCCGGGCAGGGGTCCGGCAAGGGCACCTCGGGTGGCGCGCTGCGCCGCCGCTTCGCCGACGTGGAGGAGGTGTACCAGCGGGCGGCGCTGCCGAGCAGCGGCGACATGGTCGCCACCGCGGTGGCCCAGCCGCGGATCGTCACCGGCTCGCTCGCCGGCCTGCGGGCGCTGTCGCTGCTCAACCTCGACGCGACGGTCGCCGTCGGGCACAGCCTCGGCGAGATCGCCGCCCTGCACTGGGCCGGCGTGCTCGACGAGGAGGCCCTGCTCCGGGTCGCCGGCGTGCGCGGCCGGACGATGGGGGAGCACAGCGCCTCCGGCACGATGGCCAACATCGGCGCCCCGCCCGAGCGGGTGGCCGGGCTGATCGCCGGCCTGTCCGTGGTGATCGCCGCGTACAACGGGCCGGAGCAGACCGTGATCGCCGGCTCGGAGGCCGCGGTGGAGGACGCCTGCGAGCGGGCCCGCTCCGCCGGCCTGCGGACCATGCGGCTGTCCGTGTCGCACGCGTTCCACTCCCCGCTGGTCGAGCCGGCCGCGGACGCCTTCCTCGACGCGCTGGCGGGGGAGCGGTTCGGATCCGTCACCCGGCGGATCGTCTCCACCGTCACCGGCGAACCGCTCGCCCACGACACTGACGTCTCCGCCCTCCTGCACCGCCAGATCACCGACCCGGTGCTGTTCAGCCAGGCCGTGGCCCTCGCCGCCAAGGAGGTCGACCTCTTCGTCGAGGTGGGCCCGGGGCAGGTGCTCTCCGGCCTCGCGGCGGCCAGCACCGACCTGCCGGCGGTGGCGCTCAACACCGACGACGAGTCGCTGGCGGGCCTGCTGCGGGTCGCGGCGGCCGCGTACGTCGTCGGCGCCGGCGGCGTGGAGGGCACCCTCTTCCACGACCGGCTGGTCCGGCCGCTCGAGGTGGGCCAGAACTTCCGCTTCTTCGCCAGCCCCTGCGAGTCCGCCCCGGTGGTGAGCCTGCCGCCTGGCACCGGCGTCCGGACGGCCGGTCCGTCCCGGGTGGACGAGGCCTCGCCGGCACCGGAGCAGCCGGCCGGCGAGTCGAGCCTGCAACTGCTGCGCCGGCTGGCCGCCGAGCGGGCCGAGCTGCCGCTGGAGATGGTGCACGACGGCAGCCAGCTCCTCGACGACCTCCACCTCAGCTCGATCACCGTCGGCCAGCTGGTCAACCAGGCCGCCCAGCAGCTCGGCGTGCCGGCCGCGCAGACCCCCACCAACTTCGCGACGGCCACCGTCGGGCAGCTCGCCGAGGCCCTGGAGCAGCTCGCCCGGACCGGTCGGGACACCGACGCAGCCGGCCCGAGCATCGTGCACGGCGTCGCCGACTGGTGCCGGGCCTGGTCGGTGGACCTCGACGAGGCGCCGGCCCCGGTCGCCGCCCGGGCCGAGGCCGACGGAGCCTGGCAGCTGTTCGCCCCCGCCGGCCACCCGCTCGCCGAGCCGCTGCGCGCGGCCCTGCAGACCGCCGGCCTCGGCGCGGGCGTGCTGGTGTGCCTACCGGAACCGTGTGCGGAGGCCGATCTCGAACTGGCCCTGCGCGGCGCGCAGGCGGCGACCGCCGCCCCCGGCACCCGCTTCGTCCTCGTCCAGCAGGGACCGGGCGCGGCCGGGCTGGCCAAGACGCTACGGCTGGAGGCGCCGCAGCTGCGCACCACCATCGTGCACACCCCGCCGGTGCCGGAGGCCGTGGCCCGGGTGACGGCGGAGGTCGCCGCCACCGACGGGTTCGCCGAGGTCCGCTACGACGCCGCCGGGCGGCGCCGGGTGCCGACCCTGCGCGGGCTGCCGGTGCGGCCCGCCGAGACGCGGCAGCCGCTGGGCGCCGAGGACCTGCTGCTGGTCACCGGCGGCGGCAAGGGCATCACCGCGGAGTGCGCCCTGGCGATGGCCGTCGACAGCGGCGCCGGCCTCGCCGTGCTGGGCCGCTCCGATCCCGCCCAGGACGACGAGCTGGCCGCGAACCTCAAGCGGATGGCGGACGCCGGCGTACGGGTGCGCTACGCCCGGGCCGACGTCTCCGACCCGGAGCAGGTGCGCCAGGCCGTCGACGGGCTCGTCGCCGAGCTGGGACCGGTCACGGCGGTGCTGCACGGCGCGGGCCGCAACGAGCCGGCGGCGTTGACCGGACTCACCATGGACGCGTTCCGCCGCACGTTCGCGCCGAAGGTCGACGGCCTGCGCGCCGTGCTCGACGCGGTCGACGCCGACCGGCTGCGCCTGCTGGTGACGTTCGGCAGCATCATCGGCCGGGCGGGCCTGCGCGGCGAGGCGCACTACGCCACGGCCAACGACTGGCTGGCCGAGCTGACCGTCGACTTCGGCCGGCGCCACCCGAACTGCCGCAGCCTCTGCCTGGAGTGGTCGGTCTGGTCCGGCGTCGGCATGGGTGAGCGGCTGTCCGTGGTCGAGGCGCTGACCCGCGACGGCATCACCCCGGTCACCCCCGACCAGGGCGTGCAGATGCTCCGGCGCCTGCTCGCCGACCCGCACGCACCGTCGGTGGTGGTGGTCAGCGGGCGTACGGAGGGCATCGACACGGTCCGGATGGACAGTCCGGAGCTGCCGCTGCTGCGGTTCGTGGACCGCCCGCTCGTGCGCTACCACGGCGTCGAGCTGGTCGCCGAGGCCGAGCTCAAGCCGGTCACCGACCTCTACCTGGACCACCACCGGCTGGACGGCAACCTGCTGTTCCCGGCGGTGTTCGGCATGGAGGCGATGGCCCAGGTCGCCGCCGCGGTGACCGGACGGACCGACACACCGGTGGTCGAGCGGGCCGAGTTCCTGCGGCCCATCGTGGTGCCGCCGGAGGGCAGCACCACCATCCGGATCGCCACCCTCGTGGTCGACGACGACGTCGTGGACGCGGTCATCTACAGCGCGGAGACGGAGTTCAGCGCGGCGCACTTCCGGGCGCGGCTGCACTTCACCGGCACGCGACCGCCGGCGGGCCCGCCCGAGCAGGTGCCCGCCGGGCTGCCGACGGTGCCGCTGGAGCCCGCCACCGACCTGTACGGCGACATCCTGTTCCAGGGTGGACGGTTCCAGCGGCTGCGCCGCTACCACCGGTCGGCCGCCCGGCACGTCGACGCCGACGTCGTCACGGCTCCGCAGACACGCTGGTTCGCCGACTACCTGCCGGACGCCCTGCTCCTCGGCGACCCCGGCGTGCGGGACGCCCTCATGCACGGCAACCAGGTCTGCGTTCCCGACGCGACGCTGCTGCCGGCCGGGATCGAGCGGCTGCACCCGGCGGGGACCCGCCTGACCGGGGCGGAGGAGCTCCGCTACTGCGCCGAGGAGCGCAGCCGCGACGGTGACACCTACGTCTACGACATCGCGCTGCGCTCCGCCGACGGTGCGGTCGTGGAGCGGTGGGAGGGCCTGCGGCTGCGGGCGGTACGCAAGAAGGACGGCCGTGGCCCGTGGGTGGCGCCGTTGCTCGGCTCGTACCTGGAGCGGGCGGTCGGCGACCTGGTCGGCGGCGACGTCGCCGTCGCGGTGGAGCCGACCTCGACGGAGCAGGGCGGGCGCGGCGAGCCGTCCGGGCAGGGCACGCCGGACGAGACCCGTCGGCGGCGGGCCCGGACCGCGGTGGCCGCCGGCCGGGCCACGGGCGGGCCGGTCGAGGTCGCGTACCGGCCGGACGGCCGCCCCGAGCTGGCCGACGGGCGGTCCCTCTCCGCCGCGCACGCCGAGGACCTGACGCTGTGCGTGGTCGGGACCGGGCCGCTGGCCTGCGACGTCGAGGCGGTACGCGCCCGGGAGGAGTCGGTCTGGCAGGGCCTGCTCGGCGCGCACGTCGACCTCGCCCGGCTCTGCGCCACCGACGGCGGGGAGTCCCTGGACGCGGCGGCCACGCGGGTGTGGGCGGCGATCGAGTGCCTGCGCAAGGCGGGGCTCTCGCACCGGGCGCCGCTGGCCGCGGTGCCCTCGGAGCGGGCCGGCTGGCTGGTCTTCGCCTCCGGCGACCTGCGGATCGCCACGCTCGTCACGACCGTGCGGGACCTGCCCCAGCCGATGGCGTTCGCGATCCTCACGGAAGGACGGCCCTAGGCGATGGACAAGTACTTCGAGTACCTGCACACGGTGGGCTTCGAGGAGACCAACCTCGTCGGCAACGTGTACTACGTCAACTATCTGCGCTGGCAGGGGCGCTGCCGGGAGATGTTCCTGAAGGAACGGGCACCGGACGTGCTGGCGGACGTACGCGACGACCTGAAGCTGTTCACCCTCCGGGTCGACTGCGAGTTCTTCGCCGAGATCACCGCGTTCGACGAGCTGTCCATCCGGATGCGCCTGGTGGAGCTGGCGCAGACCCAGCTGGAGTTCAGCTTCGACTACGTCAAGCTCGACCGGGACGGCGGCGAGACGCTGGTGGCCCGGGGCCGGCAGCGCATCGCCTGCATGCGCGGCCCGAACACCCGCACCGCGCCGGCGAGGGTGCCGGAGGCACTGGTGACGGCGCTCGCGCCGTACACCTCGGCGCGGCGCACCTGACGGCGCGAGGAGGAGACGTCGTGGACGTACAGCGAACACTCACCGTCGGGACGCCCGACGTGACGGCACTGCGGCGGGCGTACGGCGCGTTCGCGACCGGCGTCACGGTGGTGACCGTCGGCGGTGCCACCCCGCACGGGATGACCGCCAACTCGTTCACCTCGGTGTCGCTCGACCCGCCGTTGGTGCTGGTGTGCGTCGACCGGAACGCGGTGATGCACGCCTGTCTCTCCGAGACCCGGGAGTTCGGGGTCTCGGTGCTGACCGACGATCAGGAGAAGGTGGCCCGGTACTTCGCCGACGGGCGGCGACCGCTCGGCGGCGAGCAGTTCGACCAGGTGGACTGGCGGCCCGGCGCGACGACGGGAGCGCCGCTGATCAGCGGCGCCCTCGCCCACTTCGAGTGCGAGGTGTGGCGTTCCTACGACGGCGGTGACCACACCATCTTCCTCGGCCGGCTGCTCTCCCTGGAGCGCCGGTCGGACGGGGAGGCCCTGCTCTTCCTCTCCGGACGGTTCCGTCAGGTCGAGCGCGAGCGGAGTGAGGCGGCATGACGACGATCGAGGGAGCGGCCCGGCGCACGCCGCCGGGCCCGCCCCGCTCCGCCGGCCTGCAGATGCTGGTCCTGATGGGCCGGGACCGGCTGCGCATGATGACCCTGGCCGCGGAGCGGTACGGCGACGCCGCCCGGCTTCCGGTCGGCCCCAAGCAGCTCTACTTCTTCAACCACCCCGACCACGCCAAGCACGTGCTGTCCGACAACAGCGCCAACTACCAGAAGGGCATCGGCCTGGTGCACGCCCGCCGGGCGCTCGGTGACGGCCTGCTCACCAGCGAGGGTGAGCTGTGGCGCAAGCAGCGCAAGGTGATCCAGCCGGCGTTCCAGAAGGGACGGCTCGCCCAGTACGCGGGGGTGATCGGCGAGGAGGCCGCGCTGCTGGTCGAGCGGCTGGCGGCGCGGGCCGGCGGCCCTCCGGTGGACGTGCTGGAGGAGATGACCACGCTCACCCTCGGGGTGCTCGGGCGGACCCTGCTCGACGCCGAGCTGAGCGGCTTCCACGGCGTCGGCGGGTCGTTCGCCGCCGTGCAGGACCAGGCGATGTTCGAGCTGGAGACGCTCAGCGCGGTGCCGCCGTGGATCCCGCTGCCCCGGCAGTTGCGCTTCCGGCGCGCCCGCCGCCACCTCCAGCAGGTCGTCGACGAACTCGTCGCCGGCCGGGGCCGGGACGTGGACGGTCGCGACGACGTGCTCTCCCGCCTGATCATCTCGACCCGGCTGGAGAAGGACCCGCGGGTGGCCCGGCAGCGGCTGCGCGACGAGCTGGTCACGCTGCTGCTGGCCGGGCACGAGACGACCGCCAGCACGCTGGGCTGGAGCCTGCACCTGCTCGACCGGCATCCGGAGATCCGGCAGCGGGTCCGCGAGGAGGCCGTGACGGTGCTGGGCGACCGGCTGCCCGGGTACGAGGACCTGCACCGGCTGCGCTTCACGGCGATGGTGGTGGAGGAGGCCATCCGGCTCTATCCGCCGGTCTGGCTCCTGCCCCGCAAGGCCCAGCAGGCCGACGAGATCGGCGGGTACCACGTGCCGGCGGGGGCGGACATCCTCATCTCCCCGTACACCCTGCACCGGCATCCCCGGTTCTGGGACGAGCCGGACCGGTTCGACCCGGACCGCTTCGACCCGTCGCGCAGCACGGAGCGCCCCCGGTACGCGTACATCCCGTTCGGCGCCGGCCCACGGTTCTGCGTGGGCAACAACCTGGGCATGATGGAGGCCACCCTCGTCCTGGCCATGCTGCTGCGCGACGTGCGCCTGGCGGGGGTGCCGGGCCGTCCGGTGGTGCCCGAGCCGATGCTGTCGCTGCGGGTGCGCGGCGGGCTGCCGATGACGGTGCACAAGGTCGACTGATCCCCGCGCAGCGGTCCCGCGGGCGCCACGGCGGGCGCGGGGCCCCGGCGTGTGCCCCCGGGCGGGCGCCCCCCCCCCCCGCCGGATCACCTCTCCACCCGGACGGCGACGTGGTTGTCCCCGGGGGTCAGGTCCGGCCAGTAGCGGTGGTCGGCGCCGTAGTGGACCAGCCAGACCGACAGGCCCGTCTCAAGGCTCTCCGGCCCGAGGCGGAAGCGGAAGGTCCAGCTCCGGCGCTCCCCGGCCGGCACCCCCTCGGTCAGGCACGACGGCCACTCCGGCTGCACGCGGGCCGGCTCACACCGGTCCCAGTCGCCGCCGGCGGGCGTGCCGAAGGCCTCCAGGTGCCGGAAGGCGACGCGGTCCGCGTCGAGGGACCCCCGGTTGGTCACGGTCACCGTCAGCGTGCCCTGGAACCGGCCATGCTCGTCCGCCGGTCCGAGGACGAACGGCCCGGCGGAGATCGCGAGGTCGGTGAGGCGGGAGTCCCGGCCGAAGGTGGTCGGGCCGCCGGTCTGGGCGAACCGTTCGCCGTTCCAGCCGTACGTCCGCCACTGCTGGCGCGCCCAGTACGCCGGAATGCTGCAACAGGGCTGGATGTCGGCGACCTGGACGCGGACCTTCCCGTCGGCCACGGCGACGGCGCGGACGTCCTCGAAGCCGCCGTCACCCTCCTCGTGCGTCCGGGCCACCCGCCCCAGCGTGACGATCCGCCCGGCGGCGTCCCGGTCGAAGGCGACCACCTGCTTCGCCGACGCCTCGCCGATGCGGCAGCCGACCAGGGCCAGCGTCTCGGTGGCGCCGTCGGCGTCGACGTCGCCGTGCGTGACGCTGATCAGGTACGGCCGGTCCACCTCCGGCGTGGTGGCCGGCAGCAGGGCGACCCGCGTGGTGTCGGCGCAGTTGCGGCCGGCCCAGGCCGGCAGGTCGGGTCGGGCGGCGCGCAGCTGGCGCTCGGTGATCCGGCCGTCCGGCGCGGCCGGTGACGACGGCGACGACGACGGCGACCGCGACACGTCGGGTGAGGGTCGGGGCGACGGGGACCACGTCGGGTCGGCCGTCGGCGTCGCGGCCCGGGGGGGC